>JARFPV010000498.1 GCA_029288115.1 Akkermansiaceae bacterium
CTTCACAGCTACAACAAACAATGCCGTTGCCTCGTTCACAGGGGGGACATTTGGAGGAGTAAGCTACATCTTTTCGTGGGAGCCCAAAGGGAAAATGGCCGCACCAAGACTTCCCCTCTACATTACTAATGGTGAGATGGAGAATGAAGATGGTTATTTCACAGGGAGATACAACTCGTATGACCCGAATGATGAGTTTGCAAGAACAAGAGCCAATTTCCGCGGCGTTGTGATTCAAAAGCAGAATCTTGTTTCAGGTCAGAGCATCGTAAAAGGCGTTTCGGGTCGCTACGGCATCACTCCAAACGTGAGTGGTGACACCGCTCCTTCTGCCACCATAACACCAAAAGAAAAGTCACTAAATCGCTTCGAAGCTTCCTACGTTGTTCAAATCGTAGTCGATTCAGCTTGGCAGGTCGAAATACCTGACAACGTGGATTGGGTGACCGTGGATGTCGCTACTGGCACCGGAGACGGACAGGTGACCATTACTGTGGCTCCTAACGATACCGGAGATGTGAGAACAGCTAAACTCAAGATTGCCAACCTCGTGCATTGGGTCTGGCAAGACGACGACGATTAAAAATCGCATTGAGTCAAACATCGATCTAAGTGCGCTGCATTTGCTCCTCCAAGTGCAGCGTTCTTTTTGACTTTCATACTGTGATCATCTGCACCACGATGGACTGCCGCACATGGTGACATACTCTCAAACAAATGAGGTGAGTTAACCGACCTTTCTATGATTGATGATCCAAATGAGCTTCAGGAATTTATTCAATCCATATCGGATTCGAATAGTGACCGAGTTTGTGCCGTTGATACTGAAGCTGATTCTTTGCACCGATATAGCGAAAGCCTCTGCCTCCTCCAATTCAGTGATGGCAAGGACCATGTCCTGATTGATCCTCTAGCGATCGATGATATGTCTCCGCTTTCGGATTATCTGGCCGAAGCGACTTGCTGGATGCATGGTGCGGACTATGACATGCACATGCTCAGGCAGCACCTTGGCGTGATTCCACCCACGGTATTCGACACTCAAATCGGTGCCAGACTTCTTGGGGTCAGAAAATTTGGTTACGGAGACCTGGTGGAGCATTACATGGGTGTTTCCATCGAGAAGACATCTCAAAAGGCGGACTGGGCAAAACGACCACTCACGCCCGTCATGGAAGACTATGCTCTTAATGACGTGATCTACCTTCTTCCAATGGCTGAAATCATTGTCCAGCAACTCAAGGATACGGGCAGACACGAGTGGTTCCTTGAAAGCTGTGAAGCTGCAAGAAATAAGTCGTTTGAGAAAAAAATCGGTAAAGAAGATCCATGGCGTATCAAAGGCAGTGGCAAACTTCAGCCCAAAGGACTGAATTTCTTGAAGGCGCTCTGGCACTGGCGGGATGCAGAAGCAGCGTCATGGGACCGACCTTCCTTCATGGTGGCAGGAAACCGGCAACTGATCGAATGGTCGATGGGTCTAGTTGATGGCAAAACTCCACAGCTGCCGCGACATTATCGTGGTTCTAGAGTCAGGAATTTCAAGCAAGCCGTAGAGAGAGCGTGTGCGGTTCCTGAGGCAGATATGCCCCAGCGTATTCGTGGCATACGCCGCCGTAAGGACCCTGCATTCGAATCGAAGCTAGACGCCCTCATTGCCAAAAGAAATCAAGTCGCCGAAGATCTCGATATCGATGGGTCTATCATCGCTCCCCGAGCACCACTTGAGGCAATCGCAGGAGCGCACGATGGTGCGGAAGATCAACTGCTGAACTGGCAAAGAAAACTGCTTGGCATTTAATCCTAAACAAGTTTGTCTAGAGCAGGTTCGTAACCCCGATTTTCATGGACTCTCAGGCACCTCAAAAACCTCTCAGATTCGGTTGTCCGGCGTGTGGTATTCGCCTCGTAGTCGATCAGTCAATCGCAGGAACGGAAGGGCCGTGTCCTTCCTGTGGTGCCCGTATCGTGGCCCCTCCAGTGGAGGCGGCACAAAACCTCGTTAAGAAAGAAGCACCTCCCGTGGCGATTAAACCTCGTCCGGCGTCAAGCAGAACGCTGTCCGAAAACGAAATCACGGCAGATATTCCACAGCCTTCCCCAAGCCAGCCCACACCTGAACCAGTTTCTAAATCCCAAAGCCATCGTCGCTCAGTAAGCCCGAACACGATTGTGTCTGAGCAATACACCGAGAAGCAAAACAGACTGGTTTTCATCAAGATTGCCGTGGCAATTGTCGTTGTGGCCGCCATCGCCGTAGGCACCTACTTTATTCTTACGAATGTTTCCTGATTGACTCGTAATTCAGGCATTTTAGAGCCTTCACAAAAAGGGATAAATAATCCTTAAAAAACGCGAAAGAAACTTGTCTCCAGCGTCATAATTTCGGACATTTGGGGCGTCTATGTCCGATACTCCAAACGAGCCCGATCAAGAGCCTGAAAACGAAGCCGAAGTAGCCGAAACCAATGTCTCCGATAGTCAGGAGTATGGTGCTTCACAAATCGATAAACTGGAAGGTCTCGAGGCGGTTCGTAAGCGCCCGGGGATGTATATTGGAGACCCGGATGTGCGTGGTTTACACCATTGTGTGTTTGAGGTGTTAGATAACTCGATTGATGAACATCTGGCCGGTTACTGTGATAAAATCCGCATTGCCCTGCACGTTGATGGATCGGTTTCCATATCAGACGATGGACGTGGTATTCCCGTGGAGGTGCACCCGAAGTTTGGTATCCCCGCTGTCGAGCTCGTCCTTACAAGCCTTCACGCTGGTGGTAAATTCGGTCAAGGTGCCTATAAATACTCCGGTGGTCTGCACGGTGTGGGCGCGAAGTGCGTGAACGCACTCTCAGATTGGTTCAAGGCAGAGGTCAGCCGTGAGGGGAAAGTACACTCGATCACCTTTGAACGAGGCGTCACCACCAAGCCGCTTGAAGTCGTTGGCGAAGTGGATCAAAACCACACAGGCACGTCGGTAACATTCTTCCCGGATGCTACGATTTTCACCGACACAATTGAGTTTGAATTTGCCAGATTGGCGACACGACTCCGCGAGCTGGCATTCCTGAACCCAGGTCTGATAATCGAGCTTGAGGATGAGCGCCCCGAAAGCGCACAAAAAGAAGAGTTTTATTACGCCAAGGGTATTGAGGAGTTTGTCGCCCAGCTTGGTGAGAGCAAGACGCTGGTGCATGAGGATCCTGTGATCCTGAAAGGCAAGCGCAGTGTCGAGATCGACTATGATGGCAAGATCACAGAGGATGACGTTTTTGCCGATGTTGTTTTCCAATACAACGATAGCTATCAAGATAACATTCTGTGTTTTGCTAACTCGATTCCGAATGCCGACGGGGGAACGCACCTGACAGGTTTCCGTGGAGCATTAACACGTGCGATTAACCAATACGCTAAAGCAAACAAAATCCTCAAGGATAAGGACCCATCACTTTCTGGCGACGATGTGCGTGAAGGAATTATTTGCGTGATCAGCGTAAAAATGCCGAACCCGCGCTTTAGCTCGCAGACCAAGGACAAACTGGTCAATACCGAGATCGAGGGTGTGGTCAGCTCCATCGTTTATGAAGGTCTTCAAGCCTACTTTGATGAGAACCCAAATCTGGCAAAAACCATCATCGATAAGGCGGTTAATGCAGCGCGTGCCCGTGAAGCAGCCCGCAAGGCACGTGAAACCGTCAGAAAATCTGTTCTCTCCGGCGGCGGACTTCCAGGTAAACTCGCCGACTGTTCCGAGCGAGACCCGGCTAAGTCTGAAATCTATATCGTGGAGGGTGATTCTGCAGGCGGCTCCGCAAAATCGGGCCGGGATCGAACCTATCAGGCGATCCTTCCGCTGCGAGGTAAGGTCATCAACGTTGAAAAAGCCCGACTCCACAAGGCGCTTCAGAACAAGGAAATCCAGGCAATGATCACTGCGATTGGCGCGGGAATTGGTGAGGGCGATCAGGAGGGGGCTTTCGACCTCGAAAAGGTCCGTTACCACAAGGTCATCATCATGACGGATGCTGATATCGATGGCGCACACATCCGCACCCTGCTGCTGACATTCTTCTGCCGCCATATGCCGGAATTAGTTAAGGCAGGATACCTCTACATCGCCCAGCCACCTCTCTATAAGGTGACTCGTAAAAAACGTGAGGAATACATCGCGGATGATGATGCCTTAAACAAAATTCTCATCGACCTCGGTTCCGAAGACGTGCGTATGCGCCGATATGGTACGGATGATGAAGTAGCCAGCGACCTGCTCAAGAGCGTGCTGGACACTCTGGCTCAGCTCACTCGGTTTACTGCGACGCTTGAAGGCCATGGAGGTAGCTTCCGTGATCTCTTGGCTCATGGAAAAGACGGGCACCTGCCCGAATTTATGGTCCGACTCCGTATCGGTAATGAAGAGGAAATTACCTACTTTGACACGGAGAAGGAACTGCTCGCCTTTGCCCATGATAACCGTGATCTGCGGCTTTTCGATGAGGAACTCACCGAGGAGGAAGAAGCCGAGTATAAAGAGAAATTCGATGGAGCTCAGCGACGTGCTGTGAAGCGCGAGCTGCATGAATCGACCGCTATTTCCAGAATCCTCTCACGCTTGAACGAGTTTGGCGTGCAGACTGATCCGTTTTTCTCAGATGATCAACCGATCTATGAACTCATCGAGGGTGACGGTAACGATGCCGAAGCCCTTCCCGTTTTCAACCTGTTTGAGGTTCTTGATCGGGTATTGGAAATCGGTCGCCGCGGCATGCGTATCCAGCGATTCAAAGGTCTGGGTGAAATGAATGCCAAGGAGCTTTACGCCACCACGATGGATCCCGAAAAACGTCAGTTCCTCCGAGTTCGTCTCGATGAGGAAAATGCCCTCGAAGCCGACAAAATGTTTGATGTCCTCATGGGCGACATCGTCGAACCCCGCAAACGCTTTATCGAAGACAACGCCCTGAACGTGCAAAACCTCGACGTTTAATCATTCAGTCTCATCCCTTTTCCCAATGTCAGACGAACCTAAAGATTCTATCAAGCCCATCAACGTTGCCGACGAGATGTCGAAGTCCTTTCTGGACTACTCGATGTCGGTGATTATCTCACGTGCACTTCCGGATGCACGTGACGGACTAAAACCCTCTCAGCGGCGTATTCTGTATGCAATGCACAATGACTTGTCGTTGTCTCCGAGTAAACCGCACCTGAAGAGTGCGCGTATTGTCGGTGATACGATGGGTAAATATCACCCGCACGGCGACAGTGCCATTTACACTACTTTGGTCAACATGGCGCAGCCATGGACGATGCGGGAAATCCTCATCGATGGACAAGGTAACTTTGGTTCTGTGGAAGGTGACGCTGCAGCAGCCATGCGGTACACCGAGGCACGCCTGACGCACCTCGGCTCGGCCATGATGACGGATCTTGAAAAAGAAACCGTCGATCTGCAACCAACCTATGATGAGACGCGCGATGAGCCGGTCGTTCTGCCAGCCGCGATTCCCAACCTGCTCGTCAATGGAGGAACTGGTATCGCCGTGGGTATGGCGACCAATATCCCCGCTCATAACCTGGGTGAGGTGATTGACGGCACCTGTGCTCGCATTGATAACCCGAGCCTGACCATTGATGAGCTCAAGGAGTTTATCAAGGGTCCTGATTTTGCAGGTAAGTGCGAAATTCGTGGGTTCAAGGGAATCGACAGCTATTTCCATACCGGACGCGGCAGTATTAAAATGCGCGGAACGATGGAGGTGGATGAAAAACCCTCCGGCGCCTCTGTTATTACCATCACTGAAGTGCCTCACGGAGTGAACCGTGCAACACTGCAGCAGCGAATCGCAGAGCTTGTGCGCGAGAAAATCCTCACGGAAATTTCCGGAATGCGCGATCTGTCTGATGAACAAACCCGCATCGAAATCACTCTCAAGCGTGACGCTCGCCCGCAGGTGGTCGTCAACCAGTTGTTCAAACTTACGTCCATGGAGACATCCTTTGGTGTCAACATGCTCGCGATTCATGAGCGCAGACCGAAACAGCTATCGATCATGGACGCGTTGGATGCGTTTATTGAACACCGCCGTGAAGTGGTTATTCGCCGTACCCGATTCCTGTTAGGAAAAGCTGAGGATCGTGCCGAGAACTTGGAGGCGTTCTTGCTAGCGTTAGGACATCTGGATGATTTCATCAAGATGATCCGCGATTCAAAGAATCGCGACGAAGCGCGTGAGAAGCTCAAGGCCTATACCTTCCCCGTGAAAACTGCCGAGCAGCTCGGTATTCTCATCCGCTCCCAGCCAAGTGTTCAGGATGATAAGTATGTGTTCACTGACCGTCAGGTGAATGCGATCCTTGAACTGCGCCTCTACCAGCTTACCGGCATGGAGCAGGATAAGGTGAAGGTGGAATACGATAACATCCTTGAGCAGATCAAGGACTACCTCGATATTCTCGCGAAAGAGTCGCGAGTGCTCGCCATCATCAAGGACGAACTCCTTGAGGTGAAGGAAAAGCATGCCACTCCGCGTCGCTGCCCAATTCTCCCCGACGAAGGTGAGATCGCGATTGAGGATCTTATTGCCAACGATGGAATGATCGTCACCTTGTCGAATAAAGGATACATCAAACGTACTCCCTCTGCCGAATACCGTGTCCAGGCACGTGGTGGTAAAGGAGTTCGGGGCATGGAGACGCGTAATGCCAACGCCACCGAGGAGGATGAGCAGGACTTTGTAGAGCACCTGTTCTCCGCCCAGGCACACGATTACCTGATGTTCTTTACCAACACCGGGCGTGTCTACGTCGAACGTGTCTATGGTGTTCCAGAAGGCTCGCGTACATCGAAAGGACGGAGTATTAAGAATATGCTCAACTTGCAGCCTGAAGAAAATATTGCCGCTACTCTACGGTTGGAGCGCCAAACCGACGAGGAGGGCGAGGACATCACCTTTGGCGAGGACAACGGATTTGTATTTTTCGCTACCCGTAGTGGTAAAGTGAAGAAAACAGGATTGAGCCAATTCAGAAACTTCAGAAAAGATGGCATCATTGCTATCAAACTTGACGAGGGTAACGATCTTGTGGAGGTGAAACTGACATCCGGTAATGATGATATCTGCCTCGTGACCAGTGCAGGTTACTGCGTACGCACCAGCGAGCAGAACGTTCGCCCGATGGGACGCCCGTCAGCTGGTGTGGCTGGTATCAAGCCGCGTGAAAAAGATCATCTCGTCGCGTTGACCATCGTCAGTGATGAGACCAAACTCCTTGTAGCCAGCGAAAACGGCCTGGGTAAACGCACATCTTACGAGGAATACATGGCCAAAGGTCGTGGCGGTAAGGGGATGAAAACCATGAACGTGACTGAGAAAACAGGCCGCGTCGTGGGTGCCCTGTCCGTTTCCGAGGAAGATGAGCTTATGCTCATGACCTCTGTTGGTCAGTCGATTCGTATCCGCTGTGCCGATGTCCGTGAAACAGGACGGGCAGCACAAGGTGTGAAGCTGGTAAATCTTAAGGGGGAGGAAAACCTCCAGGATATTGCTCGCGTTGTTCCAGATGACGAGGAGCCCGAAGATGCTGACACGGAGAATCCCGAGACTGAAGACGCCGCGAGCGAAGAGGAATAATCCATGGCAGAGGTGGTTCCAGAACGGGTATTCCTAGGCTGGGACACGCCACTGATCGATTCCCTCAAAGATTGGCTTCTGGCGGAGAGGGATCTGCTGCCTGAGACGTTGGTGGTCGTGCCGACGTCTAACAGTGGTAGGCGACTCCGCTCAGCGCTCTCGGCTGAGGGTGGGGGAGTGTTGTCACCCCATGTTATGCCGCCGAGCCGATTGTTCGAGGTGGACGGAGCGGCGTCACGCACTCAGCAGCTATGGGCTTGGGTGCGGGTGGTCCAGTCGATTGCCCCGGAAGACTTTCCCAATTTGCTGCCAAATCATGCGGCGAGTGCATTAAAAAGTTTTCGTGCAGCGATGGCGGTGGCGCGTCAGATTCTCACGCTGCGTGATAGCCTTGCTGATGCAGACAAAGGTTTTCAAGAGGCGCTGGCATGCAGTCCGGAAAAAGACCGCTGGCTTGAGCTTTGTAAATTGGAGACTCGGATGCTCGACGTACTGAAATCGTGGAGACTGAGTGATACGGTGCGGGCAAAACGTGACCGATCAAATTCCCCTGTGCTCCCGGTGGGTGTTTCCCGGATTGTGGTTGCGGGTGTTCCTGATCCCACGCTCTTAGCCTTGAATGCATTGCAAGCACATCTTGCATCCGGTGTGCCCGTCACGGTGCTGATCCACGCTCCAGAGGGAAAAAAGAACGCGTTTGATGTCTGGGGTGTGCCTTGTTCGGAGACATGGAATAGACAAATGATACCCTTTCCCGAATGGAAAGCCCGACTGCATGTAGTGGACTCTGCCAGTGAGGCCGCAAGTCGGACAGTGAATCTATTTTCAGATCATGAGACACGTTCGGAAGCTGCCGCGCTAGCATTATGTGACACCTCGTTTGCCCCGGCTCTTGATCGAGCATTTGCCGATGCAGGGTGGCCGCTTTACGATCCCGAGGGAAAACCGGCCATGGATTCAGGGGTTTGCCGCCTGCTAAAATGCTGTTCCGAACTGCTCCGGGACGTGCGTCCATTTGATGCCGCTCGTGAGCTCGTAAGGGTGCCGGGGGCAGAGATGTTTTTGCCACCAAAAACTAGTCGCAAGTGGGCAGCGACATTGCTGGATTCCTTGCACCACGAACATCTGCCCGAGACTCTCGATGATGCACGTTATCTGGCTTCAGAAGCCGAACAAAAGATCATCGACTCCATTGCAAACAAGCTGGATGAAGTTCAGTCAGGTAATATCACCCCGATTGTCAGGACATGGCTTGTTACTTGGCTGAATGAAACCGACAAAGACCTTGCGCAGAATTCTGAGCCGGCACTCGCAGAGGTTGTTGATGCGGTTGAACAGATGGAGAACCGAGGTGAAGAGGTGTCTGCTCAGGAGGCCATGGAAATGCTTACAGAATCTCTCGGCGGGGTGAGGCTGTCTGCTGAAAAAGGTGACGAAGTACTCGATATGGAAGGTTGGCTTGAAGTGTCATATGACGCTGCGCCCCATTTGATTTTAGCAGGAATGCATGAGGGATGTGTGCCTGATGGAGCGGTGGATGATGTTTTTGTGCCCGACAGTTTGAAAAAAGAACTTGGGCTGCGAGACGCAGCTGGGCGATGTGACAGAGATGCATTCCTGCTTTCTGCAGCACTTCAGTGCCGAAAGAATAATGGGCGGGTCGATGCGGTGGTGGCACGTTTCAATGACGCAGGCGAGGCGCGTAAACCATCCCGTCTGCTGATGCGTTATCAAGACGATGAGCTTGCCAGGGTGGTAAGACACTTGTTTGCCGAACAGGATTCCTCTGAATCCATAACCGGAGCGTGGACACGTGACTGGGTGCTTCATTTGCCAGAAGTTGAGAACGGCTATTTGAACGATCCTCCGCGGTCATTGTCACCCTCCGCTATCAAGGACTACATGGCCTGCCCGCTACGGTTTTATTTGAAGCGTGTGGTCGGGATGCAGACGTATGAGTCCGAGAAACGCGAAATGGATGCCATGGATTTCGGTAACCTCTGCCATGGGGTGTTAGAGGTGTTTGGAAATGATCCATCAATCCGTGATTCAGTGGACGTTGAAGCAATAGAAAAATACCTGTCTGATGCTCTCGATCAGAGGATAGAGAAAATCTACGGAAAAAAAATCAATCTGCCACTCATGGTGCAGGTGGAATCAGCACGGGAACGACTGCGGGCATTTGCCGCCAGACAAGCAGTCGAGCGTGCTGACGGATGGAGAATCATGGAGACCGAATTTCAGGTCGGTGGCGATGGTGTGCCATGGCAATTTGAGAAGCATCCAATTCGTATGATTGTCGACCGAATCGATTTCAACGAGGACAGTAAAAAGTGGCGTGTCTGGGACTATAAAACCACTGGAAAGGCAAAAACGGCAGAGGAACAGCACCTCAAGCCATGGAGGGAAACTGAAAACAGACCACGCTTAGGTGAATTTTACCCTCCGTCCAGGAAAGGGGGGAGCGAGCGCCGTTGGGCCGATGTGCAGTTGCCGTTTTATGCCGCCTTTGTGCGTGAACATTTCAATACGGGTGATTTGCCCGAAGTCGGCTATATCAATCTGCCGCGCGCGGTGAGCGATGTGCAGTTTGCTATTTGGCGCAAGTTTGACGAAACCACATTACAGCACGCTCTCCTCTGGGCAAAAGCAGCGATCAAGGCAATCATGGCTGGTGATTACCGGCAGGCTGCTGTTTACCCAGCGGGCGAGAGAGACTGGGATGATTTCGCCGAGCTGGCGCCAGATGGACTAGCTGCTGCGTTCAATTTGAATGAAGGTTGAAAAATCATCCGTATAAACTAATCTCAATCATCTTATGGCATCCCCATCCGGCAATCAACGTAAGCACGATCCGCACGAAATCGAAGGTGTGAAACAGCGGCATTCCAAAGCAGCATCCTTCCCGTGGCTTAGGGTATCTTTCTTTGTTCTCGTCTGCGGCGTGATTGTGATTGCCCAAGGCCCACTGCCCGGGAAAATCTGGCGCAAGCTAGCAGGCACCAAAAAAGAACAACCAGCCAAACCACCCGTGAAGCCGGTGTCCAAGCCCGTGGTGGGCACTCCTGAACCAAAACCTCAACCAGTTCCTACACCCAAACCTACTCCTGCGCCTGAGCCCAAAGTGTTGCCGCCCACGGATCACACCGCAACTTCAGGTGGAGATGTGAGGCGCATGTCCAAGGGATTTGATTTAAAAACGAAGGTGACATTGGTCAAAGGCAAAGCGGCGTCTACGGAGCGCGAGGACAAGTCGAGCTACGTAGCGGAATATGAGCTTAAGGTGCGCCTGCCTAAGGCAATCACCACCATGGCTGAATTGCAGAAGGTAAACCCGGGAATCGATAAGGCACTGCCCGGCCTGAAGGACATGCTGCCGACGGCAAAAACCTCACCATTCTATTTCCGTCTCTACGAGAACAAGACCGAGCGACTGAAAAAAAATGCGACTCGGCTCAACGACCTGATGACTCGGCATAATTTTTTCGACTGTGAAACGATCCTCAACCTCAAACATCCAAGGACAGGCAGGCGTGCCTTGCTTGTGCAGGCCGAGATGGATGTGGTTTCCGATGGGTCTGACGGAGATCGGCTGCCAACGATGCCTGATAAGATCGTTAACTCCAGCTACTACCAACCGATGACAAGCTACGGCTGGAAAAAAACTGGTTCCACCCCGAACCCCCTTATTGCTGGATGGAAAGGGAGAATTAAAAAAGCAAACGCTGAGATCGCTAAAGCGGGGACGAAACCCGAACGTAAAGCTTGGTTACAGGCGCGTATTAAAAAAATCAAACGCGAGATTCAGGACATGGAGGCACGGAGTTTCCTGATTGCCGACTACGACCCGTTCATTGTGATGCCAATCGATATGGTGACAGACCGCAGTGACAAATATGCGGCAAGTATCGGCGATTACGCCGTGGTCATCCATAAAGGGAAAATCTATCCATGTATTGTGGGCGATGCTGGACCGAGTTTTAAAGTCGGTGAGGCATCGCTGCGCATGGCAAAACAAATCAATTCACGCGCAAGTCCCTACTCACGCCCTGTCAGCGACCTCACGGTGACCTATCTGGTTTTTCCTGGTTCTGCCGAAAAATTCAAAGCACCCGACTACACCAAGTGGCGCGAAAAATGTTCCAGCCTGTTAGCGGAAATGGGAGGCGTTGGTGCTGAGAGCACCTTACATACTTGGGTGAATACACTGCCGATTATTGAAAAAAAAGCACCATAGCAGTTGCTCGCTGATGCACGGCTAGGCTTGCCAGATGGCACTTGTTCAATGTAATGTGCCGGCATGAATTTCTACCATTTTGTGTCTGTGGCTCTGTCTATGGTGCTCGTATCCTGCGGAGCCTTATTTAAGCCATCCGGATGGCCCGTTGAAACTTCCGTGAAGGAGTCTGCCTATCATCACATGATTGAGCACGTGAAATTCACCGGCTCCAAGGAGTCTCTGACCCACCAGGAAAAGGCACTACTCACATTTCTCGATAATCCAGACAACATCGCAGCTGCAGTCGGGAAGAAAAACCGACCCGGATCACACGAATGGTCGGCTGCCGAAGTCTATCTCGTTGATCCCGGAAAGCACGTCTCGGTGCTCTGTGAGGACGGTTACCAGCAAAAACCAGTTTATTTCCACTATATGCCGGAGGAAAAAACCTGGTATCGCGTGGGCCACCTAGAGGATACGCACGGCAAGGGAGTGCCTGCCGTTGTCGTTAAAGACTAGAAAAAAGGTTTGCCATCGCTCCTAAGGCTCGGTAGCTTCCGCGCCCGTCGACTATTGACTATCCGGACAGGTGGCAGAGTGGTCGAAT
>JARFPV010000517.1 GCA_029288115.1 Akkermansiaceae bacterium
GTAGTGGGCGACGTCACTGCGGATGCCTGGGAGGTCGGGGAGGTAGGGGCGGAGGGTGACTTTGGCTGGGTCGAGCCGGGTTTTGCCGGTCTTTTTCTTTTTTGAGAACAAGGAGCTTTCGTGGGAGACGGTGAGATTGAAGATGGAGAAGAACGGGGCGTCCTTGGGGCGGGTTTTGTAGTGGGCATTCCTTGAGCAAGCGTTCCAGATGGCCTTATCGTTGCCCTCGAAGTTGTAGTCGGTTTTCGATCGGTTAGTGCAGTAGTATCCCTGTGCCTTGAGGTAGGAGACGTAGGGTTTGAATTTTTTCGGGATGGCGTGGCGGCTGCGCATGTGCTGGGTGCCCATGGTGGGTGCGTAGGCGCCGTTGAGGATAGTGGAGCGTGCGACGGCACAGACTGGTGCGTTGGAGTAGGCGTGCTTGAACAGCAGTCCGTCTGCAGCGAGCTTATCGAGTCGGGGTGTTTGGGCTTCCTTGTTGCCGTAGCATCCGAGCCATCCGTAGTCGTTGTCCTCGGAGGTGATCCAGAGGATGTTGGGTTTGTCTGCAGCGATGGATGAAGCGGAAAATAGAAGGGATAAGATAAGTGTCCGAATAAGCATAGCCGCAATTCTCCAAATCACGCATGCATTGAACAGCACAAAACTTGATATCATGTGATTGTATTTGCACCCTTTGTGGCCACATGGAATATTTCCGCTACTGCGAGCACGTTTTTCTTTATGCCTGATCTCCTGATTCACTCACCATACGCCGATCATGCGGGTCAGGGGAATTCTGTCACGGCGGGGCGACTGGAAAAAATCTTCAGTGGTGCTGGCTATCAGGTGATGCATAGTGAGCTGGATTACTCCGGTGAATCTGCTGATGTCATGGTCGCTCTGAATGCTCGCAAAAGCGCGAAAGCGATTGTGCGATTCCGCGATCTGCACCCTGGCTCGAAGTTGGTCATTGTTCTAACAGGAACGGATATCAATCATCCGGATAGTTTGGATGAGGATTCTTCGACCTGGGCCTCGTTGCAGCATGCCGACCGTCTGGTGGTGCTGCATGAGCTATCATTGGAACGGGTGCCTGAAAACTTCAGGGACAAGACATCTGTCATATATCCCAGTGTTACGCTGCCTGAGGATTTTCAACACATGCCCGGTGAAGATTTTACGATCGTCATGGCGGCGAATATGCGGAAGGAAAAGAATCCGGAGTTGGCAGTTTCCGTTGCAGAACGATTGCCAAGTGATCTGAAGGTTGAACTGTATGGAGAGGCTGGGATGGTGGGCTCGCCCAAGATTACTTTGCATGGCACAGTTCCTCACTGGGAGATGCTTCGCGCGATGTCGACGGCGCATGTGTTGCTCAACACCTCATTGCAAGAGGGGGGCGCGAATGCGATTTGCGAGGCGATTTGTATCGGCTTGCCTGTGGTTGCCAGTGCTATTTTAGGCAATGTGGGAATGCTTGGTGAGGATTATGTGGGGTTATTTCCGTCGAATGACGTGGATGCCTTGATTGCCATACTGGAAAAAGCGGCTGGTGACCCACAGTTTTACGCCCAGATGAAGGAGCAGATAGCTGCCCGGGCGCCTGTCTTCGCCTACGACCAAGAAACCGCGTCATGGCGAAAGCTGCTGGGCGAGTTGAGTAACTGAGGCTTTACTCAAGTCTCCATTTCTTTTATGGCATCGCGTCCGGTGGATGAGCATTCGCTATTCACCAATCACTATTCACCATTCCTCAGATGACCGCTTCCGAAATCCGCCAGAGCTTCCTCGATTTTTTCAAGGAAAAGCAACATAGCATCGTGCCCTCTGCTTCGCTGATGCCGCAGAGCCCCGGACTGTTGTTCACCAATGCGGGGATGAACCAGTTTGTGCCGTATTTCCTGGGGACTGAGAAGGCACCGTACTCACCGCCGAGGGCGGCTGACACCCAGAAATGCATTCGGGCCGGCGGTAAGCACAACGACCTGGAGGATGTGGGCTACGACACCTACCACC
>JARFPV010000525.1 GCA_029288115.1 Akkermansiaceae bacterium
TTGCAGAGCCCAATGCTGAACCTCCGGACTCGTGATCTCGCGCTGCAAGAAATAGATCGCCGCAAGGATCGTGGGTGTTTCTTCTCCTTTGGGATCTAATTTGATGAACTTGTGGAGCGAATCCAAATCGCCATGGAAGCCAATGGCGCCCATCAGCATGAGTCGGGTGTGCGGATCTTTTTCGGAATCCAGATGCTTGAAGAGCGATTGGGTGTCTATTTTCCCTGTGCTTTGTCGGAGTGCTAAGGCGGCGTCACGACGGACAGCGGTGTTGCTGTCACCCAACAACTCAATCAAGCCAGGCACCGCAGCTGCGTCCTGCACGGATGCCATGGCAAAAGCTGCACGAGCACGGATGGCTGGGTCTTTGTGCTTAAAGAGGGGAATGATCGCCTTGGTGTCGCGCAATCGCTGCAGCTCGACGACCTGCTGAAGGTCTTTCCGGTTCAGGAGGTCATCACCTTGTCGACCCGGCCATTGGATGTAGCTCTGGTTCAGGCTTACTTCTGCGGAGATCACAGAAAGTAAACTGAAGAAAATGGCGAGGGCGGATTGGTAGTGCATCATTTTTCCTCTCGGTAGATAGACAAATGATTATCAAGTGCAGTTTGACCTGTCTAGACCTGTCTGTTGTAGGCTCTATATGCTTTCTTCCTTTCCAATCAGCCTAGTTTAGTTAGGGTGATGGCACCTATGATCAAGCAACGAAACAAACTCGCCCCTGTGGTGGCATTCCTTGCATGTGCAGGGATTGCGACAGCGTGCCTGTGGGACAGGGACACCATCACCGATGAACTTCAGACCCGGGCGACGCAGTATGACCTCGTTATGGGGCAATTTCCATCGCATGGCGAAGCCTACTACCTCAAGCGTATTGAGAAGCTGGAGCCGGGTGCTAACAAGGACGCTCTGCTGTGGAGTGAAAGCAATGACCTCGCCGTGGCCTACATCCGGACAAAACAGTTTAACAAGGCAGTCGTTATCCTGAGTAGAAACCTGAAGGCCAAGCCCAAAGACTACCACACGCTCTCGAACCTCGGTGTGCTATACAAAAAGCAGGGAGATTACGGCAATGCTGTCGATTACATGCGCAATGCTTTGAAAATCAAGCCCGAGGGACATATGGGTCTGGGTGATTGGTATCTGAAACGTCTCGAGTGGAGTATGCGTTACGAGACAAACCCGGGCGTCAAACCCGAGGTCAATTTCTTGGGAGAAAAATATGCTGAGACCTACCTCAAATATCTGGCGGTCAGCAAAACCAGTGACGCTGACGTAAAGCGTGCTCAGTACCTGACAAAGCTGATTAAAAACGACCGTCATTTTGCCGACGGATATCTCGTCATGGGTGACCTTTTGTGGAAATTCAGCCACCTGAATCTGGCGATGCGATGCTACCAACATGCCCTGCATCTGGGGCACCCGAACCCAGATGTGCTGATCCAGCGTGTTGATGCGATTATTCACCACTGGGCTGCCAAACCCTATTCGCCCGAACGCAAGATGGTAGGCATCGAGAAACGGCGTGCCGAACAGAAGAAGATATTCCTCACCGAGCTCAAGCAGACGGATAAATGGCTCAGCGACTTCCATGCCGCGGAAGCCCGGCTCGTGGCACAGGGGAAAACACCGACCTTTGACCAGACAGCAGCCCAGAACAAAACCAAACGTTTCCGCCCGATTACCAAACCTACTGCAAAGAGGAAAACCTACCGGGGTCGGTAGCAACTATATTGTAGCGTAATAT
>JARFPV010000543.1 GCA_029288115.1 Akkermansiaceae bacterium
TTTCACTCAGAAGACGGCATACGATATAAGCAGATATGTCTCGTGGGCTCGGAGATGTGTATAAGAGACAGGTCACCTTTTCTGCCTTCGCCTTGTATTTTTCCACCAGATCTGGACGCCCGATCAGGGGCGTGTGCACTGAGTAAAACGACAGGTATGCGAGGAAAGGTTTGTCTTTATTTGCGGCTATAAATGCAGACGTGTCTCGCGCCAAACGATCAGGGAGATGGTCACCCGCTGGGCTTTCTTTCATCTGGGGGTTCTTGAATGGGGCAAAGTACTTCTTACCGCTGTATGGGCCACCACCATGGTGCCCGCCGATATTTACATCAAATCCCCGGTTTTGAGGTAGATGTTTCTCCGTCTTGCCCAGATGCCATTTTCCAGCAAAGAACGTCGCGTATTCCTTTTTTTTCAGCGCTTGGGCCAAAGTGATTTCGTTCAATGGCATTTCTCCATTCAAGGGTGCCGGCTTAAATTTTCCTGAGCGCGTGCCCGAGAAAAAATTGGTCGCCCGCACTCGCGTCGGATATTTCCCCGTCATCAAACTGTAACGCGTCGGCGAGCACACAGGATTCGCAGCATAGCCATTGGTAAAGCGCATCGCTGTCTTCGCAAACTGATCGATGCTGGGAGTCTCATAAAAACAATCAGGATTATTGGCCCCAATGTCCATGTAACCTAAGTCATCAACCAGGAAGACAACAACGTTGGGCGGTCGAACTTCTGCTCTTCCATCCGTGACACTGGCAAAAGTAAACAGCAGTAATGAGAGGGTATAAATGAATCGCGGCATAGTGGATTGGGATGTGTTCATAGTGTTATATCTAAGCTCTTCGACTCGCAAACCTAAACTATTTTATTCGATACTGTATCCCCTTCGAATTGGCTAATTTGGGACCAATTCCACTATCCTACAAATAATTTCCCCTTGTGTTCGAGTTTTGATACGCGTATCTATACGGGGCAGAGTGTTTTCTTTTACAGAAACGACCCTAAAAGCACACATGCGATCTTACTCGATCACCGGAACTTAATCTCAATTTAATATCCCATTATCAGTCATGATGATCAGATCACTACTCTTAGCCACCTTCCTCTTTAGCCTTCTGTTTTCTGTCTCAATTCAGGCCAGGACATTTTACAATTCCGAAGGCAAAAGCATCGAGGCCGAACTAATCACCCTCGAAGGTGACGTTGCCGTTATTAAACTTAGCAACGGCCGGATCAGCAAGGTCGCTCTCGATAAATTTTCAACAGCCGATCAAGGCTACATTAAAGATTGGTGGCAAGAAAACAAAAACAGAATCACCGGGCGCGATGTAAGACTAACCATTCGCCAGAAAAATCGTTACACTCAAAAACCTGTAACAAAAATCATCCAAAATAAAGGTAGGGTAAGGACGAGCGAAAGCGAATTCAGCTACCTGTGCACGTTGGACAATTACTCTGCCAAGACAGTCAATGGCATCAAGGCCACCTTCTCCGTACACAAACGTGTCAGCAAGCGTGATAAAAATGGTTCCACAAGCAATGTCGAAATCATCACCAACAGCATGCAACTCGACCTACTTGAATCCAAAGGTAATCTCAAGTTTGCTGCCGATGGAGTCAGATGCAAAGACATGAAAAACACTGCCGATGACACATCATTACGTGAAACCATCATTGGCATGGAGTTGACGCTCTCCGTCGACGGTAAGGAAATACTCACTCAAAGCCATCCGGAAAACTTCAGCCGATTCCTCAAGGAGCAGGAGGCTCGCGAAGAAAGAAAAGAAATAGCTAGCGACAAGAGAGAAGAGAAAAAAGATATCGCTGACAGCAAACGGGAAAGTTTTGGTCAAGGACGCAAATACGAAGAAGAAGTCGAGCGTGACAAACGCAAACGTGAAGCCGCTGAAGCAGTTGCAAGACGCAAGGCCGAGGAGGAAGCAAAACGTAATAAAAACAAAGAAAAATTCAAAGAGCGCCAACGATAGAGGCAAACTTTGGTGTAGAGCCAATCTACTGCTCTCTTCTCATTTGTGAATGTGGCGTATGAAGGGAAACCAGGAAACAGCGGACACGGGTGGGATTGCTTTCGCCTACTCAAAGCTGGGCTATTCTGCAGAAATACCCCTCAACATGTCTGTTTTGAAAAGGTCGTGATATACGGCACTTCGTCGTGCACTCAAACTGCGTTCTCATCTCGCCCTTCCTTAAACGCCATCACCCCAGCTACCTGATGGAAGCTGGGGTGATGGCGGACAGGGCGGGATTGCCCTCGCTCCGCTCGCGCTGTGCCAGCTTGCAGAAATGCTCCTCCGCATTTCTGATTTATTAGGGCCGTGATACACGGAACCACATTGTGCACTCAAACTGCGTTCTCATCTCGCCCTTCCTTAAAC
>JARFPV010000597.1 GCA_029288115.1 Akkermansiaceae bacterium
ATGTGTATAAGAGACAGCTCTTGACGATTCCATTGTGCGCGGGACGACACTCAAGGAATCCATTCTCAAGATTTTAGCGCGTACGCGACCACGCAAGATAGTGGTTTGTTCGACGGCACCACAGATTCGCTACCCTGACTGTTATGGTATCGATATGTCTGAGCTGGGTAAATTCATTGCCTTCCAGGCGGCTGTGAACCTTATCAAGCGTGCCAACAACGCGAAGCTGCTTGAGGATGTCTATCATGCCTGCAAGGCTGAGTTGGAGAAACCCGAGGATGAGCGTATCAACCAAGTGAAACGCATCTATGCTGACTTCACGGACGAGGAGATTTCGGCAGAAATCAGTCGTATGGTTTACCCTGAGGAAACGGGGTGGCATGGTGAGGTGGAGGTGATTTACCAGACCATTGAGAACTTGCGTGCGTGTATCAAGGGTCCTGTGGGTGATTGGTACTTTACGGGTGATTTTCCGACGCCGGGGGGATTTGCCACGGTGAATCTTGCCTATGTGAAATGGTTTGAGGGGGCAGACGGGCGTAGCTACGATCTGCCGCTGTAGGTTTCCCTATGAATTACGGTGCGGACTGCCCCGCTGGCGATTTAGTTTTTTAAAAATTATTTTGAACATTTCTTGATTTTCTATTGTCTACGCCCCTTGGAAGTCGTAGACTGGTTTTCAGGTGGATACGGCATCAATTTGCCACAATTATTGAGTCGGTTTCACCACCCGAAAATGGAAAAAACGTAATCAACGTAAGCAACAAATCGCCATTGTCCTCGAACTTCGGAGTGGAAAAGATATTCGATCTACCCTGACCCAACCCCATCAGACATGTCACAGCAAGGAATATTCAGTATTGCATCAGATTCCCAACCGTCTCAGCCGAACGGTGGTGGTGCTGCCAGTCCATTTACGCCGGTAACATCTAACGGCGCCCAGAGCAATCCTGAGCAGGCTTCACCTTTTGCCAATGCCACGCGGTCGCCATTTCAACAGGTTATGCAAGATCGTGAGCAGGAAGACGTTTCCCAGCGTGGTGCGATTCCGCAACCCCGTCCTGAGGGCCAGCCACCAGCGACAAACCTATCGGGTGATGCCAACGTGGATCAGGGTCAAGCTCCGCAGGTGGAGCAGCGGAATGTTTTTGAGCCAGCGCCACAGCAGAATGGAGGTCCTTTTCAGATGAATGGATTTCCTGAGCAGGCAACGGGTCAGTTTACTGAGGCGGCTCCGGTGGCGCCATCGCAGCAAGAGTCTCCGTTTGTGGTGGTTCAAGATGATCGGCACGATTACGAGGCGGCGAAGGCAGAGCTTGAGCCACAGCAAGATTTTGCTGCTGTTGAGCCACAATATGCACCTCAGCCAGTGCCTGTGGCGCAGCCTGAACTCAAGCCGGTAGATCCACCTGCAGCAGTGATTGCTCCGCAAGCGCAGGCTTTTACAAGCCAATCTGAACCAGCATTCCAGCAGTTGGAATTGCGTGCAATATTTGGTGTTGATCATGCACTTGACCAGCAGGAGATTATCCAGCGAGCGAGGACTCTTCCTGGAGTGCGTAATGTTGCTGTTGTTGGGGCGCACGAGGCCTCGGCCCTTTCCAATTTCCGTCAAGCGATGCAGGGTATGGGTTTTGGCGACAGCAATCAAATGAAATTGAATGCGGGTGGTGGTGACATTGACTTTTTATCGGAGGGTGGGACGACAATTGCGGTTTTGCATGAGGGGAACTATGCGCCAGGTGTTCAGGAGACTTTGATTATTGTGGCCCGTGAAATTGGCAAGCTTAGCTAGTGCGGCGATCTGATATAACAACCATACCAATCACTACCCGTGGCTAAGTGGTCGAGCGACAAGGGAGAGGTGACGATCATGGTTGCCGTGGGTGGTCAACATGGTGCAGGCAAGCGTGCGATTATCCAGGAAGTTGCCGCAGCTCGTGGTCACGCAACATTGCGGACGGGTTTTGTATCTGATGCGGAGGTGGCCCGGACTGAGTTTATCTGGCCTGATCCCATTCCTGATGGTCCGTTTGTTAAGGTTAAACTTTTTGGTCTGATAGGAAATCCGGTGCATGAGGCAGCGGAGCAAATGATGCTGATGGATGCGGATGCGATTGTATTTGTTGTGGATTGTGATGTGAATGCGATTGCAGCAAGCCGTGACAAGCTGATTGCGATGATGGGTAATGCTACCCATGTCGGGCTGGACTGGCAGTCGGTTGTGGTCGTGATGCAGTATAACCGTGCTGAGCTTTATCCTCAGCTTAAGCCTGATGACCTGGATCAGTGGCTAGGTATCAAGGAGGCTAATGTGGCGCGTTTCATCACCAGCTCTCATGGTGGAGCGGATCTTTGTGTTGCGGTGAATGAAGCTGCAAGAAAGGTTATTGCCAAGCTGGACCCCGGGCAAATCCGGTCCTAGCTTTCGAGTGAGCGTTCTGCGGCTCTTGCAATACGCAGGAGTGATTGTTCGCCCATGGGAGGTCCCATGATCTGCAGACCTACAGGAAGCTTGCTTCCGGTTTCAGAGGGGATAGTTCCGCAGGGGACGCTAATGCCACAGGTGCCTGCAAGGTTGGCTGAAATGGTGTAGATATCTGCGAGATATTGCTGTAAGGGGTCATCCTTATCGGCACCTAGCAGGGGAGCGGCGCTGGGAGAAACGGGTGACAGGATGGCATCG
>JARFPV010000611.1 GCA_029288115.1 Akkermansiaceae bacterium
CATGTCCATTTCAGACGACCTCATGGACCGCTATTACACTCTGCTCCTCGGAAAGACACGCGACTCCGAGATGCATCCCATGGAGGCGAAGAAACAACTCGCGGCAGGAATCACCGCACGCTATCACAGTGAGGAGGATGCCCGGACTGCACGGGACACCTGGGAGGCACGTTTTTCCAAACGCGATACCTCAGCCGGTGCAGTGGAAATGCCACTCAACGAATTACCTGGCGACGCAAACGTGCTAACCCTTGCAGCCCATGCCTTTGAAACCGGATTCAGCCTGAAAAAATCAAACGGAGAACTACGCAAACAATTCATCACCACGGGTGCCGTCCAATTGAACGGAGAAAAACTAACAGATCCAATGGCCAGTGTTTCACCATCAGCCGGTGACATCCTTCGTTTAAGCAAAAAGCACTCAGTTAAGTTTGTCTAATCCCGAACCTGAAAAGCAATGTCACAACAACAACCCCCTCACCCATTTCAACCTCCTACAACCCAGCAACGCATTCACCAAGCACAGCAGCCAAGTATGGGCACAAATACCGATGCAACAGGTGGAGTGGTCCCGTGTAAAAATCCGCTTGCTCTTACCGGATACTACCTGGCTGTTTTTTCATTGATCCCAATCCTCGGCCTTGCACTCGGCATTGCCGCTATCATCTATGGCACCTTGGGTTATAGCGCCTATCAGAAGGAGCCCAGAAAACGTGGACAAGCCCACGCCTGGGTGGCAATCATCCTCGGCAGCTTAACAACCCCGGCAAATATTATTTTGCTCACAGAGATCTTTAGTGGGCTAGGCAACCTTCTTCCGATCCTCAATTACTTAACACTCTAATTCTTCTCTACCTACTCAATCCACATGCAAGCATACGAACTCTTTCAAAACATCAAACCCGGCATCGTCGAAGACATGTTCCAATGGTTTCGCGATGAAGACCGCAATCTCTACAAAACCGCACTTGGAAGCCTCGCTACCAGCCGCAAACTCCGACTGGCATTCCTGCAGAAAAAACCGGTGGCTGAACAAATCACATGGATGCATAAAACACTCCAACTTAAATCCAGTGACATGATCGGCGAGCACCTGCTCCAGGTATATTTCATGAAGGGTCAGGAGGAATTACTGGTCACCTTCTGCGATGCTTTGGAAATTCCACACGATGGCAAAGGCCAGGTCGAAGGAGATCTCCCCGAGTCCCTAGATCCAGACAAGCTTAAGACAGCTGTTGATGCCCTGCTTGATAAAAACGATCCGGCGCTTGTTTCCCTCTATCTTCACACCTTCAATATCCAGACCCCCGACGGCTGGGAGGAACTCAGCAAGGTGCTCGAAAATGATGAGCGCCTCAAGCTCGCGTAATTCGCAAAGCGGAAACTCAACCCGAAAAATGCGCCGGGGCATCACCTATCCCCCTCTAGGCAAAATTTGCCAATGATTTGCATTCACAAAGTAATCTCGGCGTCAAATAGCTCTCTTGCGAGAAAATCCTGCCCAAGCCCCTGTTTTTCAACGGTTCACGTGTCTTACGCCTTGACCTTAAGCCACTGACACTG
>JARFPV010000685.1 GCA_029288115.1 Akkermansiaceae bacterium
GATGTGTATAAGAGACAGGCAGTAGGTGGCGCGTAGGGGTTGGCGACGGCACTTGTTGGTGCTGGCTGAGCCACTGTTGGCTCAGTCATTGGGTTGGGCTGCGGAATGCTCGGTGCCGCTGGTTTGGGCGGTATCAATCCCTCTACCTGTGAGGCGAGAGACCAGTTCTCCATACCCTCGGACCAGACCATGCTCTCTCTGGACACCTGGCCCTCGTCTGCGAGTGAACGCAGTTCTGTCGTGGTGACAGGCCCGGCCTGCTGGCCGTTGCTATCGGTGTAGTGCCATTGTTGGTTCTCCTCGATCATCTCTAATACAAGCTCATGCCTCCACTTTGTTGCTGTGGCTGGCTCACTCGAAGGTCGTGCATGTAATTCACTGAGTTACAGACCTGTTTCATAAGGATGAAGAAAACAACCAAGCCCCCAAGTCCGGCGAGACTTACAACGACACCAACTGCGTTGAGGATAGCGTATGCCAAGAATAATCCCTCACCAGCGCGTGGTGCAGCGGCTAACTTACGATGGCTGGAAACGATGCGGTTCCAGTCCTGAGACCATTTCCAGTAGGCAATAAAGTACCAATAGAGATTGAAGAGGGGGACAAACAACAGCCCCACTGCTTTTCCTGGTGTTGTGGTTGCTCCTCCTGGTTGAATGACGCGCCAGGCCCGGTGGAGATAGATCAGAGACAGGATGCCTCCGAACGCTAGAACAGCAAAACCTACAAGCATCAGAATAATCGATGACGTAGAGACGGAGCTGGAGGAACTGCTGTAAGCTCCAGATGGGTATCCATAGCTGCTGCTCGTACTGGATTCCATTTGGACAACACCAACAACGAGTAATACGAAACCGATAATCATGGTGGAGACCATCAAGCCATAGTTTGTCCGTTTTACATCCGGGATGAAATAATCGTCGTCAGTAATCGGTGCGGTGACCTCGGTTTGTGGTGGAGCGTAGGGGTTGGTGGTGGCACTTGTCGGCGCTGCCTGAACCGTTGCCGGCTGTGCCAATGGGCTAGGCTGGGGGATGCTCGGGCTTGGAGTTGTAGCAAGGCCATCCACCTCGCTAACTTGTTTCCAATCGTCCATCCCTTCTGTCCAGACCATGCTCTGGTCAGTAACGGCTGATTGCTGGATAAGGGCTCTGAGTTGAGCGAGGTTGACAGGGCCAGCTTGCTGGCCATTGCTGTCGGTGTAATACCATTGGGAGTTTTCGTCCATAAGTCAGTATATTGGGTTATCCGCGCGCGCGTTCTAACAATAGAAGCATGAGGAATGAATAAATAAGATTGAGTTCTTCTTGAAGGCTTAAGTCTGTGAGTTTTTCGATGGTGAATTTCCCTTCAAAAAATGCCGGTTGTTTGCGCACGCGCATGGCGACGGTGCCGTCTGCACGTGTTGCGGCGTAGGTGGGGTGAAACATGTATCCAGTGAACATGCTGAGGACCGGGATGCCGCCGACCACGCTGTCCATGACCTTGGACCAAGGGTTTTCCTCCTGAATTTTAAAATCTGATACCTCGTCTCCTGGGTTGAACACATCATAGCGAGCCCGCCAGATCGATTTCATACCTTGTCTGCCGACTGACCCGATTTCATTGCCCTCCGTGTCGGTGAAAAAATAACGTGCCGACCAGTCGATCACCTTGTTGGCTGCAATTGTGGCGATCTGTTTATTTTTTGAGGCGTCGGAAAAGACCTGGATGTTCTCCTTGAACTTGAAGAGCTTCTGTTTGACGTAGCAGATGGTGTTGCCTTGGGCGTCTTCGACAAAGATCTGAGGTGCCAGGGCGACGATTTTGAATCGGAGTTGAAGTGGGTAATTCACGGTGGTTGAAGCTAGATGCTTAGTGGAGGACGATGCCGCCCTGTGATGCCGGAGGTTGCTGCTGACCCGTTGGCATGAGTCGGGCTGACACCATGAAATTGATGGCCTTTGCGACTTCTCCCATCCAGAGGATGTGGCCAATGACGGGAATCAGGATGGCACAGATAGCCATGCCAACGCTCAAGCGTGGAGCTGCGGCAGTATTGGTATACTTGGAAATAATCGTATTCCACTCACCGGGAAGCTTGCAGAGCACGATGATCATCCAGATAGGCCCAAAGAGAGGAATGAAAAGCAGCCCCACAGCGGCACCTGGTGAGACTGTGCCGCCTCCCGGTTTGAGGATTGCCCACGCGCGGTAAATCGCCATGAACTGAATAATGGATGATACCAGAAGCACGATAAACCCGACGACCATGATGATGGTGGGCAATGCGATACTGCCAGATTCTTTCAGGGCGTTCGGATTGGATGCCATTTCCTCGGCGGTGGGTGCACTTGCAGTGATAAGTATGGAACCCAAGATGATAAGTCCTATCCCGCCCAAAAGGCAGGTGAGGTAGAGACCGAAATTCACCTTGCTGACGGCAGGAACAGGGTATTCACCTCCTTCCTGGATTGCAGCTGCTGCTGTGGGTGTGGCATATGGGTTTGTTGCCGCAGCGGTCATGCCTGAGAGCGCTGTCTGGGGGCCGAGATTGATTTGTGGGACGTGCTGTGGAGAGGCCACGGGAATGAGCCCTTCGATCTGGCTTGCTGGTAACCATTCTTCCATGCCTTCCGTCCAGACCTGCGAGTCGGCGGTAATGTGGCCGCCGCTGACGTATTCGTGCAACTGCTCCGCAGGTATGGGTCCTATTTGTTGTCCTGCTTGATCAATGTATAACCATTCTTGTTGTTCGCCCATGTTGTGAGTTGAGGGGGTGTTTGTGAGTTAGAAATGAATGGCATGCCCGTCGGCGTCGAGTGTCGCCTCGTGGATCGCCTCTGCGAGTGTCGGATGAGCGTGGATCGTGCTGTGGATCTCATCGGTGGTGAGTTCCATTTCAAGAGCGAGCCCCATTTCAGCGATTAGTTCGGTTGCGTTGTCGCCAATGATGTGGGCTCCTAACAGCTCGCCGTGTTCCTTGCCGAAGAGGAGTTTGACAAATCCCTCGGTGTCGCCGGATGCTTGTGCCTTGCCGATGGCGGCGTAGGGGAATTTTCCGACTTTATAGTCGATGCCTTCCTCCTTGAGCGCCCGTTCTGTTTTTCCAACTGAGGCGACCTGTGGGTGACAGTAGGTGCAGCCTGGGAAGTTGCCCACCTTGCGCGGTGTGTGACCATCGACGAATAGTCCTTCGACAAGCTGGATTGCCTCAAAGCTTGCCGTGTGTGCGAGCCATGGAGGGCCGGAAATGTCGCCGCAGGCGTAGACGTTAGGGATGGATGTCTCATAGCGGTCACCCACCTGGATGAAGCCGCGCTCGTCGAGTGCTGGTTGCTGGCCTCCGGGGAGAACCGGCGCCACCCCGATGGCGACGAGACAGACTTCGGCATTGATGGTTTCACTGCCTTTCGGGCCTTCGACATCGATGGAAACTGAGTCACCATTGTCGCGGAAGTTCACACATTTGGTATCGGTCAGGCAGCGCACGCCCTGCTTGGTAAATGATTTTTGCAACTCCTGACCGACCTCGGTATCTTCGACTGGAAGCAGGTTGGGAAGCATCTCTACGATGGTGACCTTGGTGCCAAAGGCGTTGTAGATGTAGGCAAACTCGACGCCGATTGCACCGGCACCGATGATGACCATATCCTTGGGTTGGCTAGCAGGAACCATCGCCTCTTTTGAGCTAATCACTGATTTTCCGTTGAATGGTAGCGGTGGAAGCTCGCGGCTCTTGCAGCCGGTTGCGACAAGAATATTTGACCCTTCAAGAACTTGTTTGGATCCGTCTGCAGCGGTGACCTCAACGTGGTTGCTGTCCTGGATGGAGCCGAAGCCCCGGATGTAATCGACCTTGTTTTTCTTGAACAGAAACTCAATTCCGCCGGCTAGCCGGTCGGATACCTGGCGTGAGCGACCCACCACTGTGGACCAGTCATAGCTCAGATTATCGAATTTAAGACCAAAGGTAGATGCCTTCTTGCTGAGCGTCTGATAGAGTTCCGCGTTTTTCAGAAGTGCTTTGGTGGGAATGCACCCCCAGTTCAGGCAGGTTCCGCCAGCGCGGTCAGTCTCGACGACGGCGACTTTCTTTCCGAGTTGGGCTCCGCGGATGGCTCCGACATATCCGGCGGGGCCGCCGCCGATGACTATAAGATCATACATAGAATGGTTATTTGTTTATGGTTGATGGGAAAAGTGTTTGCGATGCAGGGTGGACATAGGCGGGTGGTATTGTCAATACAGGGAAGGTCTCAGGGGCAAAAAAAGCCAGCCCGAGTCTCATTGGACAGGGGCTGGCTGGTTAAGTAATGGGATAGCCTACCCTTGGGCAACTGGTGCGGGGTCTTTAGGTTTGGATGAGAGCCAACGGATTAGACCGATCAGGCCGAGTATGAAGGCGACAAACCCGAGTGCAATGGCACCGAAGAAACCTCCTGCAGCTTTGGCGGCACCGCCCATGACCTCTGAGAAGGAGGAGTGTGAAACCTCGACGTTACAGCCGTCGGGGAGTCCGGTGACAGATACGGTGTAGGTGCTATCCTTTGAAGCTGGGAACGAGGCTAGCTGAACCTGATTCATTACGGTGATGGTGCTTGAAGTGTTCGATGTTTTGATCTCTGAGCCATCCGCTGCTACAGCCTTGACGGTGTAGCCCTTTGGTTTGGCGGGTGCGTTAGTGTCATTTGAAGCGAGCCAAACGGTGGCGTCTTTGTCCTGCGTGGCTTTGAAGGCTACTGTTCCCGGGGTGATGAGAGTCACCGCTCCGTTTTCAGTGTTTTTTGCGGTATCTTGGATATCGTCGACTCCGCTCTTAATGCCCATGAAGCCTATGATGGCTGCGATGATTGTTGCTACTATGGCGGCAATGAGGAAGCCGCATCCTTTTCTTTTTTCTGCCATGATGTGTGTGGGTTGTTTGTGTTGTTAGGATATTACTGTAGGGATGAATATCAAAGCCCAGGGATCTGAAGATCCGGCCCGATGAGAAGGATAGAGTTTTTCTGGTAGGATTCCACGCGCTTTACGAATTGCTCAAGTTGATTGCGCTGTGTGGGTTTGAGTAGTCGAAGACCGGGGATAGCGAGCATATGCTGTCGGATCAGGGTGGCGGGTTGTTTGGCTGTGGCAGCCCGAATGAATTCGTCATCCTCGTTATCTTTTTTGTCGGGTCCTGCGAACATGCCTTCTATGCCGCTCTTTGGTTCAGGCGTGAGATGAGTTTCGTATTCTTCCAGCTTAGCAAGTTTGGCGGCGTGGGTGATGGCTTCGTTGATTCCGCCAAGCTCATCAATCAGGCCGACAGCGAGCGCGTCCTCGCCAGAATAAACTCGACCACCGGCGAGTTTTTCCAAATCTCCTTTGATACGGTCACCACGGCCATCGGTGATGCGTTTTTTAAACGTACCATAGACATCAGTCATCGACTTACGGATCAGTTCTGTTTCGGCAGGTGTGTAACTGCGGTTGCTGTTCATGATATCGGCGTGTTTGCCGCGCTTGATCGAGTGGGTCGTGATGCCGAGTTTTTCCATGGCACCTCCGAGCACGAATTTCATGCCGACCACTCCAATCGAGCCGGTGATGGTTCCTTGTTCGGCAAAAATGCGGTTGGCTCCGGCGCTGACGTAGTATCCGCCGGATGCGGCAACGGCTCCCATGGAAACAACCAATGGTTTGCCTGTAGCCTTAAACTCATCGGTTGCCTCCCAGAGGACATCACTTGAGAGGGCGGAGCCACCTGGGGAATTGACACGGAAAACCAGAGCCTTGCACTTATCGTCCTTGGCGAGTTTGAGGATTTCTTCGCGCACGGGGGCTACCGAGGCGTCGTTTATTTCGCCGTCAAGTGCTACGATGCCGATGTAATCATGACGTCTTTTCTTGTCCTTTCCTGATTTGAAGGCGAGCCGCATGATATCCATCAAGCCGTTGATTTCAGGGCCATCGAGGTCGGGTAGCTCATATCCGCGGTCAAACTTGGCATCCTCGCTGTAATGTTTGCGGATCGTGGTAATGAAGTCGGTGCGATACTGAAGGGCGTCCACGAGTTTCGCCTCTTTTGCCTGTTCCGGAGTGATCAGTGCTTTGTCGATCAACGCTCGAAAGTCTTCAGCTTTTATTTTTCTGCCTTCGGCAATTTGGCTGATGATTTGTTCAAAGATGGAATCGAAGAGAACTGCCTGCTGTTTGGCAGCATATTCACTTGGTCCGGTGCGGTAGAATGTTTCTCCTGCGCTTTTAAAATCTCCGATGTGGATCACCTCTACCTTGAGTCCGAGCTTATCTAATAGGCCTTTGAAATACATCGATTCAGAATACATCCCGGTGAGCATGACATTGCCTTCAGGAAGTAGGGTGAAATGATTAGCAGCTGAGCCGACCAGAGCGGTTCCATTGGTCAGGCTTTCGGTGTAAAACCAAACGTCCTTTCCAGCCTTACGAATGGCGAGTAGGCAGCGGCGCATTTCCTGAAGCTGTGCCAGCGACATGCCAGCGCCTCCGAGGTCTAGAACAACACCTTTGACGTTTTCGTCAGCTGCGGCGGCTTTCATGCTGCGGACCACATCGTAGTGCGTGAGTGGGCGGTTCGATCCGCCGCCGAGGTCAAACAGACCACCGCTGGTCTGACCGCTTTCAGATATCATGCCTTCGAGGTCATAGACGGCTATGATGGACTCTTCGTCTTTTTTAGCTTCTAGAGCAGCTGATGTAAAAAGTGCGAGACAGAGAGAGAATACCCATTTCATGCCCCTCAGTCTGAGGGGCTAGGAAAAAAAACCAAGCGGAAAACAATCGGGGGTTATTAGCGCTGTTTGAGAGTGGATAAAAACTCCACGAGATCGCGAATCTCATGCTTTTCCATCAATAGCCCTACGGGTGGCATGGCGGAGATCTCTCCGAAGCCTTTGGTCACCTTGGCGTTGGGGTTGACGAGGGATTCTAGCAAAAACAGGCGGTCTCCGCGGTCGGCAACTCCATGTAGGTTGGGGCCGGCCATGGCGGCGTCGCTGTGTTTGTAGGTTGTGTGGCAACGCATGCACTGGGCTGCCGGATGGGAATGAAAGAGGGCTCTGCCGCGTTTCATATTTCCTCCCTTGAGAGTAGCAAGATAGGGCGAAAGTGGATTTTTGGCATCCAGCGATGACTGGTATTGTTTGAGTGCGTTAACTGCTTGCGGGTGTTTTTTTGCCGCGGTGAGGATCTCGAGCGCGGCGTGCTGGTCGCCTTTTCCTGACGTGAGTGAGTTGAGCTCATCATTGAGTCTTTTGGCGATTGTGCTGTCGATTTTTTTCAACGTGGCAACCAGCGACCATGCGGTTTGACGCAGGGGGACGGGTCTGTTGGTTGCCACCGCCTGCAGGATGAGGTCTGATGATGAGTCAGGATGGCGGTCGACGTGTAGACTGAGAGCTGTTCCTGCGACTTGTGGATCTTTAGTGGCAGCAAAGCCTCTCAACTGTGAATCAAAATCCTTCGGTGGGTTGGCGGCAACGCTACGCAGTGCCTCCGATCGCGCATCACTGCTGATTTTCTTGTCACGGGTGATGGCGAGTAGTCGCTCGGAGGGAATGGATTTGAGGTGGGGTTTGTAGTGGCTGATGAGCGAGATCAGCTCGGCGACAACGGGATTGGAAACATCGATGAGGCCGGGCAGCTCTTTGCGCAGGATCTTGAGTAGGTTGGTGTTGTTGCGCTTGGGAAGTGGGGCATAACAACCAAGTGACTGGTCGACCACGTGAGGTGTGTTCCAGATGGAGAGCAGACGGACGGCTTCACGGCGCTGATTGAGGTCGATGGTGGAGTTTTTTGAGCCGATGAACGCGAGAAGTGCGTGGATGTTTTTGTCGCCCCCGATACGGAAAGCCGAGTGGAGCAAGCGTCGTTGCATCATGGGGGTGAACTCGTCGACCTTACCCGGAGTGCGGGCGAAGCGTGGCAAGATTGCGGAGATTTTGTGGCGCACCGACTCGATATGGAGATCGTGGATGGCACGGATCGCCTCGTCGGTGACGGGGCGTGATTTACCGATGAAGTTGGCGATTTTTGGGCTCTTGTGTCTGCGTAGAGCGACAACCGCAGCAAGCTGAACGGCGGCGGAGTCGTGGTTACTGAGAGCCGCGATTTGTTGTTCACTGCCGGTGCCGAGGAGTCCCATGACGAGGGCGTGGCGGAGAAAAACATCTTGGTTGTTGTTTTTAGCAACGAGTTTTACGAGGGGTTTGAATGCGGGTTGGTATTTTCTTTTTCCAAGGGCAATGGCGGCAAAAGATTGCACGCGAGCAGAAGAGTCTGCGAGCAGGTGCATGAGTGTGGTATCCACTTTATCCTTGGCGGTGACCTCGCCTAGACATCTGGCGATGCTCGCCTTCAGTTCGATCGGGTGGTCTTGGTGAGCGTGGAATACGAGCCGGGCGGTGGCAGTGGCATCTCCCTTGCGGGCGATCATGCCGAGGCCCCAGATGCCGTGGAGTTGAGCGATGACGTTGCCTTTGTTTGCGAGGATGGATTTTTCTAACAGGTTTGTTTTGCTTGCATTAGCAAGAACGTATTGAGCGCGAATGCGGATGCGCATGTCGGAGTGCTTGAGCAACGACAGTAAGTAGCTGTCTTCGAGTTTTGCAAAGTCTTTGGAGATGAGGTTTTTGACCTCTTTGATTGTGTTATCGTTCTGGGTGCCTTTTTTGGTGATGGTGTAAACCCGTCCTTGGCTTTTGGTCGCCCAGCCCTCGATGAAGTCGGTGACGTAGATTTTTCCGTCATATCCATATTCCACATCCGTGACGGCGACTCCGTCGTTGAAGATGTGGTTTTCGGTTACACGCATTCCGGCGCCGTCATTAGCGAGAGCGAAGGAGTGAATGCGGGATCTTTCTGGTGCGCCTTTGTAGTCGGAAATCAGAAAGTGCCCTTGTTTACCTGGGTAGGATGCGGGGCCGGGGTGGTAGGTAAGTCCGGATGGGCCGTTGGTGAGATTCATCAACGGTGGCAGGATGTAGGCGGGTTGGAGGTGTTTGTTTTTCTCTGTCAGCGGCTGCCACATTTTTTCCTGCATCCAGCGATTGATCGGGCGTTTTTCAAAGCCTGCTTCACGGTTGAATGTGTGCATGACCTGGTGGTCCATCGTCCAGCCAGCGTCCGCGCCTTCCATGAGGTAGACGATGCGGGCTTGATCGCCCTGATCTGAATTGTTGTCCACCGTGATGGGGTTGCCGAACTGATCAAACGCGATTTCCTTCGGGTTGCGCAGGCCGGTCTGGAACACCTCCATGTTAGATCCATCTGGATCGAATCGGAGTATGGCTCCTTGGTCGGGATAGACGTAATGCTTACCCTCCTTGGTTTTGATATTAAATCCGCGGTCTCCGATGGTTGCATAGACTCTACCGTCTGGGCCGAGAGCAAAACCATTCAGATCATGGCCCGAGAGCGAGATGCGCACGCCAAATCCGTCTTGAATCGACTTGCGGGAGTCAGAGACGCCATCATCATCGCTATCCTTCATAAGCCAGATGTGGGGGATGCAGGCAACGTAGACATTGCCGTTGTAGGAAAAAATACCCGCCACGGTGCCGTCGAGAGGTTTATTAAACCCTTCTGCGAAAATGGAATGTTGATCCGCTACCCCGTCGTCATTTTTATCGACGAGCATACGGATTTTCTCGGAAACTTTTGTGTACGTCTCCGGTGGGTGCTTGTGGTGCCATTTTTTATACATTGCCAACCGGTCATCGGTTGATTGCGAGGCAATGTCATCGAGCAGCCAGTGTCTGCGGCGTCGATTGTCATCGATGCCCAGATTGTCACCGAACCGCCAAGTCTCCGTAATCAGGACACGGCCTTTTTCGCCGATGGTCAGTGCGGTAGGAGCTGTGACACCGTGCGACTCCTGATCGGCAAATACCTTCAGTTCGGTATCCGGCGTGATCTTGATTGCGGGAACCTCCTTGCTGTCGACTAGTTCGGATTCCTGGTCAGGCTCTGCATGGGACAGGGGCAGGCTGAGGAACAGGACGAGGAAGGTAGTTGAAGCGTATTTCATGATGGCTGCACACAATACGCTTCAGATAGGCCGACCTGTCAATGGGAACGGGAACGTCAGATACCTGAAACGATCTGATTCAGCGTTTGGCTTGGGCGCATGGCGGTGCCGGCGAGGTCGTCGTTGGGCATGTAGTAGCCACCTGTTTCTACAGGTGATCCTTGAGCGGAGATGAGCTCATCGACGATTGTGTTCTCGTTTCCAGCAAGCGCCTCAGCGACTGGTGTGAAGGTGGCTGCGAGGTCAGAATCATCTGTCTGCGTAGCTAGTGCCTCAGCCCAGTAGAGCGCGAGATAGAAATGTGAGCCACGGTTGTCGATACCACCGAGTTTACGTGTGGGTGACTTGTCGTTGAGTAGGAATTTGCCAGTCGCTGAGTCCAGAGTCTCACCTAGCACTTTCGCTTTGGCGTTACCGAATTTTTCCGAAAGGTGTTCTAGTGAAACGGCGAGAGCCAGGAACTCGCCAAGTGAGTCCCAGCGGAGGTAGTTTTCCTCTTGGAACTGCTGAACGTGCTTAGGTGCGGAGCCGCCAGCACCGGTCTCGAACAGTCCACCGCCATTCATAAGGGGAACGA
>JARFPV010000075.1 GCA_029288115.1 Akkermansiaceae bacterium
AAGCACCTCTACGATAAGGCAATTGAGCTGATGGAGTATAAGCAATACGAGCGTGGACTCGCGATGCTCAACACCGTCGTCCGTGATAACCAGGGGACCCTGCTCGCTCACATGGCCCACATGGCAATGGGCAAACACTACCTCGGACAGCGCAAGACCAAGGAAGCACTGAACCACTTCATGCTGCTCACCCGACTACTCGCACCGGAACCCGGCGAAAAGCAGTCCGATGAGGTCATTGCTCTCTATCAAGAAGCACTCTATCAGGCCGGATACAGCCAGTATCAAGCAGGTCAGTACTCCGCCGGGTTCCCGCTATTTCGCCGACTCACCGAGGTTGCCGCCCGCACCAAGTGGGCAAACATGGCCTACTTCTACATCGGCATGAGTCACTACCAACTCAAGAACTGGAACAAGGCAATCGACGCACTCTCACTGGTCGGAACCGAAGTCGAGGAAGCCGGCGATGGTGCCGATGAACTTGGCCGCATCGAAATTGGTCAGCGATTCTACTCAAAAATCGTCGACGCCGACGTGCCCGTCATGCGTAAGCTCAAGGTGCCCGTCCAGGCGATTGTCAAGGTCAGCAGCGGCGACATCGAAACCCTCACCGGTGTACCCGTGCCCGGCAAAAAACACGAGATGCTTACATCCGCACCCACCGCACTGGGGAATGCAAAACCAGGCGACGGCGTGCTGCAAATGGTCGGTGGCGATACCCTGGAAGTCACCTACATGGATGACAGCACCCTCGACGGTAAAAAAGGCGTCGCCCGCACCGGTAAAGTCCGCGCCGTCAGCACCGGAACCATCGGGTTTTTCCTCGGTGACAATTCCACCCCCGCCTACATCGCCTATCCTGGAGAACCCCAGGTCATGATGCTGCGTGATGCCGATCTGGATACCTCGGCTGGTGCCGAAAAGGTCACCCTGACCGTGAAATCCTTTTACAAGGTCGAGGCGCAAGCTGCTGCAGAAGACGAAGAGAAAGGAATACTCGATATTTTCTCCCTTGAGGACGAAGACGAGGAAGTCTGGAAAGAACGCGACAGCATCACAGTCACTCTCACCGAAACAGGGGAGGGCGCCATGATCCGTTCCGGTATCTTTGTGGGCAAAGTCAACCTCGCTCCTATGGAAGAGGGGGTCACCCCAAATGCCGGGGATGCCATTCTCCATTGCGACGAACTCGATGAACTCTCTGTCGTCTACACCGATAAAGTTCACCTTTACGGCGACGAAGAACGCACCAGCGAGGCACGCATCAAGGTTTCCGGTTCCGTGAACTCCGGCGTCACCGCTGACGTGTTTGTAGTATTCGAGGAACTGCTTAAAGCTCGCAAGGGATCGGTCGAAGCCGAGGCACTCGCTGGACTGGGCGAAATCTACAAGGACATGGGACTCGACCAACGTGCCTCCCAGCGCGCCACCGAAGCACTCGACAAGGTGAACCCAATCATTATGAACCGGAAAAAACTTCCCGGTGAGATCGTGGAAAATGCCTTCCGCCTGAAGTGGGAGTGCGAGCTTCTCAAAGATGACTTCGACGCCGCCACCTCGACCTGCCTGGCATTCAACCGCCTCTACCCGGAGTCCGTGCTCGCCGACAAAGCACTCATGACCCTCGGGCGCAGCCTGACCGACAAAGGTGAGTTCGATAAAGCCGTCGACGTTTACGCCAGGGTGCTTGAGCTCGAGAACCCAATCTCCGCTGCCGAAGCCCAGTTCCGCATCGGCGAGACGCTGCAACAGCGCGCTGTCGATTCCATCGAAAAAGCCGACGCCCACAACAGTAAGTGGGGTAAAGCCGGGCTGTCCAAGGCCACCGCCCTACAGAATGCCATGGGGCCGGCTGTCGCAGCCTACCGCAAAACTTACGAACGCTATCCCGAAAGCTCCTACGCCGCCGACGCACTCGGTAAGGTGGTTCGCCACCACGTTGATACCGACGCATTCGCCCAGGCTGCCGAGTTGTTAGAAAGTGTCTTCAACGATTACCCGGACGCTGCATTCCTCGACGAAATGCTCATGCTCTGGGCAAACGTCGGCTACCGCATGGGTGATAACGAAACCGCCAAGGCGAAGCTCAGGAAGCTGATCTTTGATTACCCGACCAGTAAACACGTCACCGAAGCGCGTAAGAAACTCGCCGGTATCGAGGCCGAGGGAGAAAAAGAGTAAGACGCATGGACACCAATCAACCTGAAACTTCAATGAGTGCGATGCGTAGGAAACTTCCCCAACGTGCTCAGGTGTGTACCCTGGCAGGACTGCTTTTGTTCGGAGGAATCGCCCAGGCGGAAACCTTCGATGAAAAACGCAAGGCCATGTCCAGTACCATGGCCACCCAGCCGGAAGCCGCTGTGCTCGCCTTGCTGAAAGCTGGTGTCGAAGAGGGGAAACCCACCGAGGCGATCGCAGAAGCACGTAAGTGGATGCGTCAGAATCTCCCCAAGGACACCATGTTCCTCTACTACGCTGGACGTGCTGCCGAGCTGAGTGGTGACGCCCGCGGTGCCGCCGCGCTCTATCAACAGTATCTCAAGAAAGCCGACCCGAAGGCGGAGACAACAGGCCAGGCGATCATTGCCGGGCACACTCTGCTCAGAGATCAACTCGTCGATCTCAGCGCCGCCTATGCATTCAACCGCAGTAACCTGGGCAGACTCGCTGCCAACCCCGCAGCGCGACAGTTCGATCAATGGTTCCTCAACGAGGCCATGAAACGCAAGGATGCCGTGGCGGTTGCCAACCGCTTGCACGCCTTAATCAAGTCGGGCCTCTCAGATGACCTGCGCGTCGCACACTACGCGCCCTATTTCAATTGGTTATTCCAGTCATCCAACGTCTTAGCCGAGCGGCCTGGTACCATCGCCTCAAGTGATGAGCTCGTGGCCGCCTGCAAACGCCTGTCCAAGGTAATGACCTTCGATCAGGAAACCGCCCTGCGCCTCGACTGGGCGGTCTCAGTCAGACACTACAACCTGACGCAAGCCGGCGGTCCCAGCAATCAGGGGAAGAAAAGGAAGAAAAAGAATCAACCGGAAGCAGAACCAGCAACTCCCGCGGCCCAAATCGCTGTGCCAATCGCCGAGGCTAAGGCACTGCTCAGTAAATACCCACGCTACGCCAAGTGGGTGCAAGACGGTTGGGCTGGTGGCGGCAATAGCCGCTACTACCGTGGCGATGTCAAAACTTACTGGGTGCACGAAACCGATGCCAAGCTGGCACCCATCGTGGCTGCCATCCCCAAGCTCAATCCGACACAGCTCGCCGAACTGATGCAAACGTGGCAGTGGAATTACTACGGTGTTAGGGAGGTGCGCCTGATGGATATCAAGGCAGTGCGCGACTACGTTCTCGCTAACCCAAAACAGATGAACAGCCGAGTGGGTGCTGTTCTGTTAGTTAAACAATGGGAGTCACTCACATTCGAAGAACTGCAAAAGCTCGCCCCGAACCTTGCTCAGAATAGCAGCATTGAAGCCTCTGTCATCCGCGCAGCAGTCGCCGCCGGAAAAGATAAGAATTTAGACAAGGCGATGGCGGCATTGACCGGCCCGGAAGCATGGCGTCTGCCGCAGCATCACGACGCACGCAACGCGCACGTACTTGGACGCTTGAGTCGTTACTGTGGCGGTAAACCGTCCCCGCAGGCAAGCCAGCAATGGGCCGCCCTGGCTGGTGGCATCAGCACCGTCGATGCCAAGCCTGAAGCTCCCGCAGCCCAGCGGCTTGCCGCATTCAGAAAACTTTGGAACGACTACAAATCCCCTCAGCCGAAGATTCCCAGCGTGCGTGAACGTTTGTTGAAGGTCCTCGCATTCACTCCGGAAGCGATCCCCGAATTACTCAAGGATAACAGCGTAGATGCTCAAAACATTGCCCGCAACGCCGTCGCCACCGGCCTGATGGGTCAAGAACCCGAATGGAAAGAAATTGAGGCGACGAACAAAGTCAACGTTTCCTCCTACGCTCCCGGGATCCTCTACCTCGCCCAGCGCCACGCCGGCGGTAGCCTCTCCGAGTTCAAGAGACGTCAGCCGAAAAAATTCCTGCCACACCCGCTCGAGCTAGTATTCCGCCAGCACGTTGCTAACACCCTCAAGCAAAACAAGCTGTCAGAATGGCAGGTGATCGCATGGATCAACATGCAGTGCCCCGAGAACAATGCCGAGCAAATCAAGCTCGCGCAGGCATTGGTGAAATCTCC
>JARFPV010000066.1 GCA_029288115.1 Akkermansiaceae bacterium
TGAGGAGCTCAAGGAACTCCGCGGTACATTCCCGGCAGAAATCCCCACAGCCATCATCCCTGAGTTTTGGAAAAACAAACTTCGTTGAGTTCAATCTTCAGAAAATAAGGCTGCTCGCAAAGGTAAGCAGGGTGCAGATCCAGAAAATCTTGATGCCTTTCCTTGCCCATGGCGCTTCTGAGTGCCGTAAGCTATCAGCAAAGATCGCGCATCCATGCACGGTGGCGAAACCGAGAATGAAGACAGCCAATGGGCTGAAAATCATCGTATTCACGGCAAAGAAAGAGCAGGGAAGCAACACAGCATAAATACATGCCATAATGAACCCGAACACCCCGAATGCCATGCCGGCATTGTCGGTGTTGGGCGGAATGTATCTACCCTTCACGCGGACCGTTTCGGGCCCTTCGATACGCTTGTCAGCTTTTCGAGCACCGGGAAGATCACGTAATCCTTTCTCAGGATCGTTTTTTCCGATGAGTTTTTTGAAACGATGTAGGTTCATGACGCGTGCAAAATAGTGTACAAGTTTCATTCGAGCTATTACAATCCGATCGGTCTTTTTTACTCGTCGGATAGTCCTTGGAAATTGGGTAAAACCGCCTAGAATGAGGCCATGGAAATCGTTATGGAGATACTTAAGCAGCCATTCACATGGGGGTTGGTGCTTGGTTTGTTTCTGATGAGTATGATCTGGCAGTCAATGCGTAAGGATATCTCGCTTCTCAAGGACGAAAAAAAACGGCTGTCCGAGGACAATAAAGAACTGCAAACCCACCTCAACACCCAGCTCAAGATTAATGCCAAGGGTAACGAGCAGCTTCAGGGGCAGCTTGACGACTTGCGCGAGCAGAACGAAAATCTACGCGCCAACGCCGCGGTGCTCAAACAAAAGGCGGGTCGCGCCGAGCTGCGCCAGCTGCATATGATGGAATCGGCCGTAAGCACCATGCGCGAGCAGGCACCCGGATTTGCCCCAGCATGGGAAAAAGCGATGCGTGACGCAGAGGCGGCGGAGGAAGCAGCCGAAGGAGGTTTGAAAAAACTCATGCGCAGGGTGCTGCCCGGCGCAAAGACAACGCCTGCCATCGAGACGAGTGAGCCGCAAGCCGAGCAAGAAGATCAGCAGGCATGACTCATGTCCTGAATCTTGTATCTTGAATCTTCTGCCTTCCCGTGCTTCTCTCCGCCCGCAGCGGAGTGGTATAGGCCACCCAGCTAGTTAACTCAGGAAATACACTATTATGAAAATCGTCGTCGCATACTCGGGAGGTCTGGATACCTCTGTTCTCCTTCTATGGCTCAAGGAAAAGTACAACGCAGAAATCATCGCCTACTGTGCCGACGTCGGTCAGGGCGAGGAGCTCGATGGCCTTGAGGAAAAAGCTCTCAGCACCGGTGCCAGCAAGTGCTACATTGGTGATCTGAAAGAGGAGTTTGCTGCCGACTACATTTACCCGATGTTTCAGGCGAATGCGCTTTACGAAGGTCGTTACCTATTGGGAACCTCCATTGCCCGCCCCTGTATTTCCAAAGGTATGGTCGACGTTGCGATTGCCGAAGGTGCCGACGCCATTGCGCATGGTGCTACAGGAAAAGGAAACGACCAGGTTCGTTTCGAGCTTTCTGTCGCCTCCCTTGCTCCCGATATCAAAATGATCGCCCCTTGGCGTGACGACGAGTTCCGCGCCCAGTTCCCTGGCCGCTCCGAAATGATTGCCTACTGCGAAGAGCACGGAATCGATGTGACGGCATCCAAGAAGAAGCCGTATTCAATGGATCGCAACTTGCTTCACATTTCCTTTGAAGCCGGTTCTCTGGAAGATACATGGTATGATGCCACTGGTGAGGCCGATCGCGATATGTATGTGCTGTCTGTTTCCCCTGAAGAAGCACCGGACACACCCGAGTATGTGCAGTTCCTCTTTGAAAAAGGAAACATCATCGGACTCAAATACGATGGTCTTGATCAGCTAGTCTCAGACCTCGGGGACTTCAAAGTCGAGGGCGAAAAAGACGGCTACACCCTGCTTTCACCATACGGCGTGATGCGTGTGCTCAACTTCCTTGGCGGAAAACACGGCATTGGCCGTGTGGATATCGTGGAAAACCGCTTCGTCGGTATGAAGTCACGTGGAATCTACGAGACGCCGGGTGGAACCATCATCCTCGCTGCCCACCGTGATCTGGAAACGCTCACCGTTGACCGCGAAGCCCAATACGTGCGCGATGATCTCATTACCAAGTACTCACAGCTCGTCTACAACGGTTTCTGGTTTGCTCCGGAGCGCGAGGCCATTCAGGCGCTCGTCACCTCCACCCAGCGAACGGTCACAGGTGAAGTCCGACTCAAGCTCTACAAAGGCAACTGCATGCAGGCAGGTCGCCGTTCGCCATTCTCGATGTATGATGAAGACATCGCCACCATGGAAGGTGGTGCCGAGGAAGCCTACAACCAGAATGACGCATCAGGCTTTATCGCTCTGAATGCCCTTCGCCTCAAGGCAAGTGCTCGGCAGGATGGTTGATTGGTTCACAGGTTTATTAGTTAACTAGTAAGCCAATCAACCAGTCAACTAATGAACCAATCAACTAGTCAACCAACCTCATGGACGAAGCTGTCATCTATACCATTCTCGGTGAAGAAGGATTCACCAAAATGGTGGCGGCTTTCTACAAGCGGGTGAAAACCGACGACCTGATTGGGCCGATGTATCCCGATCAGGATTGGGCAGGAGCTGAAGAGCGGCTTCGTGAGTTCCTGCTGTTTCGGTTTGGAAATGATCCACGTTACCAGGCAAAACGCGGGCACCCGAGACTGCGTATGCGCCACGCTCCGTTTCCCATTGGTGATGCCGAGGCAGAACGCTGGTTAGAGCTCATGGATGCCGCGATGGAAGAAACCAAAGTGCCCGCGTCAATCCAGATGGATCTACGCACGTTTTTCACCATGGTCGCCCACAACATGAAAAACCAGTAGCGCGTCCGCGAAATTGCGCTAGCCTTTCAACCATGGACAAGATCTGGATCGTTGTGGGTATGGTTGCCCTCTATTTCGCCCTGCAGCTGTGGATTCTCCCTGCCTTCGGCGTGCCCACATGAATGTCCGGCAAATGCTCTCCGGGTGAGGGTGAGGATAAGCAGGGAGATGTATCTGAAAATCAGGTGTCGTTGCCTGAGAAAGCTCCCAAGGGTGGGAAGTGATCTGGTTCTGAAAAATTCTATCACATGGTTGCCAGCAACCGAAGGATGGGTTCTGCCTGATTGGAGCGTTGTTCAGTGTGATCAAATACTAGAAATACCCATTTTCTTAGACAAATATCCTGCAATCCGCTATTTTACCTTTTAAGTTACCACATCAATATTCTCACTTCTGCAAATGAAATTAAAACCTCTCACCTGCGCCATCGCTGTTGTCGTCATCGCTCTTGTTGTCGTCTTAATTGTCTCATCGAATCGCGAGATAGCTGAGGATGATAATTCAACTACAAGTGGCTATGAGAGTGGTAGAGGAGGCTCATCTCGTAGCGCGCTTCGTGATGGCCGTTCTGCCAGTCGAACTAACAATCCTGCTGCCACCACAGAATGGGAGGAAAAAATCGACTTTGTCCTCAGCTCGGATTCCATTTCCAATGACAAAGCGACCCGCAATCTGCTTAGTGTCACCCTCGATCCTAAAGCTCCGCTCTCCATACGTAACGATGCCCTTGAGCACGCACTCAATCTGGCTCAAGACGAAGATTTTGGTATGATCCAATCCATCATGGGGTCAGGTGATAACGAACTTCCAGAACAACTCGTGCAAACCATCCTTGATGATACTTTGAATCGAAGCGATACCATTCAGCTTACCACCGCCCTCAAAGTTCTCCCCGGGAAACATACCACCATTATAAAAGATGCTGTTAAAC
>JARFPV010000067.1 GCA_029288115.1 Akkermansiaceae bacterium
CCTGAGATTGGCTCAAAGGCAACTAAAGAATTTTAAAATTTTTGAATCGGAATGGTTAATGATTGGCCAATTGGGCACTGCCTGCATTACCGTTCTGATTCGTCACGCTTCAGCTTTCGTAGCTGTTCTTCCACCTTTCTGAGAACATCGAGATTGTGCTCGTCGTTGGTGTCAATATCACCCAGTAATCGACGAACCTCGGCCGCCGGATCGTCAATCCCTGCCGATGGTTTCTCTGTTACATTCTGAGCACTCGGTTTAGGATGGACTTTCATTGCTTGGGCAACGGAATTCGCGTCGAATGCCAACATGCGTTGCAGTGTGTCAGTGGGGGTGATGAATGTCTTAATCCGACTACTTCTCGCAATCGTAATACCGACGATTTTTCCATCGAGGTCAAGCACCGGAGCACCGACGTCGTTGGGGTCAATTGCCATGTCGGATTGAACAACGCTTGGGAAATCGGAGCGCACCCGGTTGATGGAAGTTCCCATGCGCTGCATCCGCTCCATACGTGCACGGGGCACACGCTGGATGTTGGCATTATCGGCACGGGAGCCAAGTTTGACGGTGGCGTTCTTTTCTTCCTCGCCTCTACGAAATCGCACGATGATTTCCGAGCCTGGAACCAGTCGTTGCAGGATGTTGCGCATTTCCATGGCTCCGACGATTGGCGTTTGATCGACAGAAACAACGACGTCTCCGTTGCGCAGTCCTGCCTTCATGGCTGCTGAGTCAGGCATGACACGCATGAGTGGTACGCCGCCTTTTCCAGCCTTGCTGAAGTCCATCATCACCCCGAGATATGCCTTGTCTTTTTCGCGTAAGCTTCGTGATTGTACACTGACGACCCCAAAACCCTCTACCTTGCCATCCGGGCGGGCCAGCGCGAGGAAGCTACCAAGCTCAGGTTTTGAGCCCTTGGTCAGATCAATGGGTTTCAACGGTGCATCCGAGGTGAGTAGTGCGAGATCATGTTCTGGATAAACGCCAGTGACCTTGGCCAGGTAAGACTTGCCATCGACTGTGGTGATGGAAACTGCACCGCGTGCATTGGAGACTTCACTCCATTTGGTCAGCACCGCTACATTTGCCTGCTTGTTGCGCACTGCAGTGCCGAAGGCAACACGTCTGCCCATGATGCTAACAGAGACTGTGCTTGCAGATGCTTTTTTGACAGCTGGCTCCAACGCGTTAAATAAGTTGGATGCTTGGGTTTTGAGCCTGGTTTTCTCACGCTTGTTAAGCTGCCCATATGGATCGGGCATGCGGATACCATCCTGTGCTTCAGCACTAAGACTAGTGGCTGTCAGCAGGGCGAGTGCAGTAATCTTGGTTTTGGTCATGTTTACAATGATGGATGTGAAGGTGATGAGTTTATGGGCGCTTTTTGAGGACATCGCCGCGCTTCCCGAGCTTGATCCCGTAGGTCACATTGTCTTCTCCTCGTATGATCCGCACAGTGATAATGTTGCCAGGTTTGTAATTGGTTAGAATGGATTGAAGTCTGCGAAGATCCGGAGTTCGGCGACCGTTGATACTACGGATGATGTCGCCCTCACGAACCCCGGCGCGTTGGGCTGGGCTGCCCTCAAACACATGGCTGACAGCCACCCCTCCGCGTGCGGATCTCATTGTCTGTATGCCGAGGACGGGAGCGTCAGGGTCATCCAGTGCGCGGCCGCCCAGACGTCCCCACGTTTCTCCCTTGATCATCCGCTCCCAGTCTTCTCTGAATCCTTCGATGCTGGCATGGTTGTTAGAAGCGAGCGAGTTGCCGATGGATGAGTGAATGCCGATGACTTTGCCGTCGAGATCATAAAGCGGGCCACCTGAGTCGCCACCGATGAGTGCGCAATCTGTCGACATAAACTTGTTGATGCTGCGGGCAATGACCCGGCCAAAACGTACTGGTGGTGTGCGAACGGGGTCGTAGCCACCGGCATGACCGAGGGCGAGCACTAGGTCGCCGGGTTCCAGGTTCTTCGAGTGGCCTATTTCTGCGAATGGCCAGGGTCCTTTGTCGATAATCTGAACCATGGCTGCATCGCGTGTGTAGTTTGCGCCGAGCACTTTGCCACGTGCTTGCTTGCCGTTAGGAAATACTACCGTGATTTCTTCAGCACCTCGCACCACGTGACCGGCTGTGAGTATCAACCCTTCCTTGTTGACGATCACGCCACTGCCAGACGCTCCATTTTTTGCTGAAAATAGAGAGACCGTGGCGGGAAGGACTTTTTTGACCGTCGCTATGGCTTTCGTTTGGATGGCCTTGAGATCCTCCACCGTCTTTGCCATGGGGTTGGCGGCAACAGGCTGGAAGCCAGCTGCGAGCAGACAAATTGATAGCGATGAAATAAGGATGTGCCGGGTCATACTTGAAATGGATTATGTGATTGAACGTTCTTTACCTACATAGCGTTGCACTTTTTTTGCATTGTTCCAATTATTTTACGGCAATGCTGGTCGAATCGGGTAGAATGGACTATTGTCTCGCGGGCTCGCTACTGGCGAAAATCTCGCGAGCTCTCATAGAGATATCAGTATGGCAGCTAGGAAATCCAGTTCAAGATCGCGCAGTAGTGCTCGCAAGCCCGCGCGTAAGTCCGCTAGGAAGTCTGCCCGTAAAACCGCACGCAAACGTGGCAATCGCCGGAGAAAACCAGCCGCTAAAAAGCATGGTCTGATATTTAAGCTCTTCTTCTGGCCGTTCCTGCTGCTTGCCCATTTCACCCGGAATTGGCACCCGGTGCTCAAGTGGCCCGCCAGAGCGGCAGGAAGTGTGGCACTGACGATGTTGATCTGCCTGATGCTCGTTGCAGCCGTTTATTATGTTCGCGCTACTCAGTATAATCTCGATAAAGCATCTGAAATGCCGGCCCGCACGCTGGTTTATGCCCGTGACGGGCGCACTGAGTTGGGTCGTCTCCACGGTGATAACCGCTACTTGGTGAAGCACGACCATGTGGCAAAGAATTTTCGCAATGCCCTGATCTCACGGGAGGATGCCCGTTTCCATGACCACTTCGGTATCGATGTCAAGGGGGTGATTCGGGCCACTGTCGAGAACATCAAGCGGCGTCGGCTCGCTCAAGGTGGTTCCACCATCAGTATCCAGCTTGCGGAGAACACATGGTTTCCTCCCGATACAGGGAAGAAAAAATCGACGCTCAGTTTGATCGACCAAAAACTCTTGGAAATGGCACTGGCCTGGAGGATTGAACGGCGCTACGAGAAATCGGAGATCCTGGAGCATTATATGAATCGCATTTTCTGGGGACATTCGATCCGTGGTGTGGAGTCGGCATCGCGCACTTACTTTGAAAAACCAGCGAGCAAGATCACCCTGTCCGAGGCAGCGATGCTTGCGGGAATTATCCGGGGGCCGAATGCTTTTTCGCCATTCAAAGACATTGAGGCTGCCACCCGCGAGCGTGACGTTACATTGGGAAGAATGGTCAAGTATGGCCACATCACGCAGGAGCAGGCGGACGCTGCGAAAAAGGAACCACTCAAGGTGCGGCCAAAGCACCGGCGTGTGGTGCAGGAAACCTACGTCATGGATGCCGTACGCCGTGAGCTTGACCGCATACTGGAGGAGCAAAACATCCAGGATGGTGGGCTCACTGTGATCACAACAATCGATCACACCATCCAACGCGCCGCCGAACTATCGATGGAACGTAACCTTGTGAGTGTGGAGAAAACCCCCGGTTACCGACACCAGACACGCAGGCAGTGGCAGAAGCTTCCGAGCGGTCGGGCAGGTGAACCACGTTATCTCCAGGGCGCCTGTGTCGTTATCGAAAACCGATCCGGTGCCGTGCTCTCCGTGGTGGGGGGGCGAGATGCCAATGAGTCCAAGTATAATCGCGCAATCCAAGCTGAGCGACAGATCGGCTCTGTGTTCAAACCCTTCGTTTATCTAACATCATTTAATCGGGGTATGATGCCCAAGACGTGGATATCTGACGGCCGCATCAGACCGGGCGAAATCAGAGGTGCTCCCCGGTCATGGTCGCCATCCAACTCCGATGGGAAATACGGCAGCTATGTAACAGCTGAAGACGCACTTGTTAGATCGAGAAACACCTCGTCGGTCCGCGTCGGCAACTACGCAGGAATAGACGATGTGAACGAAACGGCCAAAGACGTGGGTTTTATCCAAGGCATTCCCAAAACCCCCTCGTCCTACTTGGGCTCATGGGAAGCCACTCCCTGGCAGGTTGCGAGCGCTTACACCGTCTTTCCGAATAATGGCGACTGGTACCGGCCTTACATGATCCAGGAAATCCGTAACGCCAAGGGCGAGCGGGTCTATCCGGGGAAAGGGGACTCGGGAAAACTCATGGCCGTTGTCGCGGAGCCGGGTGCCACCTGGTGTGTATCCAACACACTTCAGCAAGTTGTTGACCGTGGCACGGGCCGCAAAGTCCGATCACTTGGATACAAGGCTCCCTGTGCAGGTAAAACGGGCACCACGGACGACTACAAGGATGCCTGGTTTGCGGGTTACACAGGCACTCTGACATGCGCCGTCTGGGTGGGTATGGACCGACCCCAGAGAATCATCAACCGCGGCTACGGCTCTACCCTCGCAGCCCCCATCTGGGTGGACGTAATGAAGACCGCTGGTCGGCTGGGGTATGCCACGCCGCAGTTCAAGCCACTGCGTTTGCGTACTGCCTCACTTTGCCGGTGGTCCGCCAAGCGAGCCACCCAGGGCTGTGCCGTACATCGGTCTGCCTACACCGCAGAAGTGCCCGCCGACATGCTCCCTCGCGAGCGTGACTACTGCACCATTCATCCATTGCGTGCCCTGCCACCCGGTGGTGGCAGCCGCCGACCACCCCCGCGTGCTGTGCCAGTTCATCCAGACCGCCCCCCACGTGCAATCCCCGTTGAGTAGCGACTTCAGCTTCTTGGAATTTGTAGTTTAAATCTTAAAACTTGATAGCAAACGTGTCCTGGAAACCATCCAAGAAACCCTCCAAGTTTCCCGATTGGGTGCCGTTGCGTCTTCGGGGTATCATTCGCTGGCTCATCAAGTGGGGGCTGGTCTCGCTGACGGTATTGCTTGCAGTGGGGCTGTTCTATTTTTACCTCGCGCTGAAGTATGACCTATCGGATGTCGCTCAGATGCCGGAGAGATCGGTGGTGCTGGATCGCCACGGAATCGAGTTCGCAGCCATTCACGGTGAGCGCCGCAGGCTGATCACGAGGGAGGAAATCCCAGAGGTGATGGTGCAGGCGCTGCTTGCACGCGAGGACTTGCGGTTTCCCGAGCATTCAGGCATCGATGCCAGGGGGCTCGCCAGGGCAACTGTTAGAAACATCAAAGATATGTCATTCACTCAGGGTGCGTCCACCCTGACCATGCAACTGACGCGCAACACCTATGAACTGCGCGCCAAATCATTGCACCGCAAGTTTTTGGAAATGGCAATCACCCTGCGTATTGAAGCACGGTATGATAAAGACGAGATACTGACTCATTATTTGAACCGAATCTATTTCGGTGCCGGGTGCCATGGCGTTGAGGAGGCCGCACAAACTTATTTTGGCCGTGCAGCCAGTGAACTCAATACTGGCGAATGCGCGCTGCTGGTGGGGATCATCCGCGGGCCACATTTATTTTCACCGCTGAGAAATATTGATGGGGCGAAGTTGCAACGAGATGAAGTGTTAGATCGTATGGTAGTCTGTGGGTTCCTTACCGAGGAGGAAAGAACGAAAGCGATCAATGAACCTATCCGCCTGATTGCTGAAACCGAAAGAAATAGAAATAGCTCATATCTACGCGAGACGATTCGAACTCAGCTCCAGATTATTTTGGAAAAACAGGATATCCGTGCCGGTGGCTTGCGTATCCATACCACCGTTGATGCAGCCATGCAGAAACGCCTCCAGTCCAGGCTGTCGCAGCCTTTCCCCGGCGTTGAGGAGGGCAGCAGTTCCAGCTTGCAAGCGGCTTTTGTCTCTCTGGACTCCGATACTGGAGGTATTCTCGCTCTCTGCGGTGGTAGAGACTACAAGGTATCGCAGTATAATCTCGCCTACAACGCCCGCCGCGACCTTGGCCCGGCTTTCACGCCATTCCTAACAGCAATGGCGCTTGAGCGTAGTAAGCTCGCAATCGATGGGCAGCCGGTTCAAACCGGGCGCCAGTTAGGTGTTGAGGAAACGATCCGATTAAGTAAGCGTCTTGGGTTCAGTGGTCCCTTCTCTCAGACCGAAGATCTTTACCGGGGTATCATCGCGGCCAGCCCGATCGAGCTTGCACGTGCTGCAGCCACTCTGTGTGCTGGTGGTAAGCAACCGGATACCTATGTCATTTCCAAAATCACGGATGCGTCAGGGCGTTCACTGTATCAGCGAAATCCATCGGTTACCCAAGTGATCCGCAAGGATGCCGCAGACGAGGCAGCAGAACTGTTTTTTAAAACCGGCAAGGCATTTACCGCAGTCACATCGTCGCGCCATGATGCTTGGGCTGTGTCTTCGGATGAAAAAAACGTATCGATGCTCTGGCTCGGACACGACAAGCCTCAGAAGATCGCCCCGTCTTCTACGATCAAGAAAACCTTGGACGAACTCATCTCAAGTCAGTGAATTTTTCTGATTTGGGACTAAGCTTTGATTGAGTTGGATATCAAATAAGCGAGATTATCGGTTTTGCTCTTCAGTCAGAGCGAGGATGTTTTGCCGTGGATTGAGACGCAGGTGCGATTGCTCCAGGTCGGGATCGATGTGCAAATGTGTGCTGAGGCCATTGCTTGCAGCTGAGTGTTTTGCTGATCTGTATAATCATCAAAATTCTGCAGTAAGGGATATGTAATTTTACACTTGTTAGAACCATTGGTGATGAGCTTGAGGGCTGTTCTCTGAGGGGGGTAGAATGCTGGCTCAATCTAACCCAAACAAACATGAACCCACCCATTACATTGACATTCAGAAAGAAAATCGCCCTTGTTTTTGCATCAGCCGCTCTTTCCTGCGCAGCTGCATCTGCGGACAGCTTTGCTACCCTCGCGGGAAGTGGAGACAGCATCACTCTGAGAAAAGGAGAGACCGCTCTGATTATGTCAGGCGCTGGTACCCTGACCTATGGACGGATCAACAAACCGTGCTCTTACATCAGGCTTTCGTCGGACAAAAAGCACACCATGCGTGCGGTTTCCCACACTGCATTACCACTCATGGGACCCTGCAAAATCACGGTGCGCAGTCAGGACGGCTTTGTTGGAATGCGTATTGTTGCCACGGGCACGCGTCCGGTGACTGAGAAGGATGCCGTAGCATCCATCCCACCTGTGAAGTCTGCCGTGAATCCGTAAGGAGGCAGTCGGCGCGTGTTGCCGAATCCAGGATAAATCACTCCTTATCCTTCACCTTGATCTTCATTTCGTCTGAGTTGGCTTTCAGCTCAGGCGCATACATGGCCTCGGCCATGGCGGGCAGGGCTGAGAAGTGGCCGGGGATCTCGGCTCTCAAGCGGTATTTTACGCTGTGTGAGCCGCGGGCGAGCTGGCGGACAAAGAAGGAGGTTTTCTCGTTGCGCATCTCCATGTAGGCGTGCATGCCGGATTTGTGCGCGTTGGTGTAGCCGCTGCGGACTTCGACGGATTCGAGCCCGGCCGGTTTCCAGTCGTTGAACATCAGGTACTCGTAGTCGTTTTTGGAGTGGATGTGCAGTTCGACTTCCACGAGGTCGCCGCTGGTAAGCATGTCGCCGGGTTTCAGTGGGATACGTTTGTATTTCTCGATCTTGTGGTCAACCACCTGGCCTCTGGTGCCGGCGGTGGACTCGGTGGCGTCTTTGATGCGTTCGAGTTTGTAGTAGGCGCGGTCGACTTTCACTTCGAGGCCAGCCTTCTTGATGAAGTTCTCTTTGGTAAACACGGTGAGGTAGGCGTTGGTGTAGAGGGCACCTTTGCCTTTTCTGGATATCTCCACCTTGTGCTTGCCTGTACCGAGGGCATCACCTGCGAGGACGACTTTGTTGTCGTAGCTGAACAGGTTTTCCTTGGTGATTTTCACGGTCTTGATTTCCTTGCCGTCCACGCTGACGGTGACTTCGGCTTCCGGATTATTTTCGCCGGAGGCGCGCATGTAATCTGCGATGGCCTCAATGCAGTAGGCGGTGTCGCGTGTGGAGTTCCAGTAGGTTGCGTGCTTGCGGTTGTTGATCAGATACTTGACCAGACCACGTGCTTGCTTGGACTTGGGTTTGGTGGCTGCCAATAATTTGAGATACCAGGCGTGGGCCTCGATCTCGGAGCCGTACCAATACCACCAGTAACCGCTGTTGCCCATCTTGAGGTAGGCGGTTTGGTTCTCGTTGTCATGCACGAGGAACTGCTCGATATTGCGGATGATGGC
>JARFPV010000108.1 GCA_029288115.1 Akkermansiaceae bacterium
GTACATGATCGCGCGTCTCTCATCCTGGGTCGGGTTGCCTAACAAAATTGCCTCCACTTTGGCTTCTGTGTGATTTTCAATGGTGGTCAATGGCGAGTTATCACCTACATCCAGATTAATACGTTTGAGTAACGAAACACCACCTAACGCATAGGTCAGCTTAATGAGCAAATGAATGCAACGGGCAAGCATTCGCTGTGGCTTGTACAGCCTCAGGACTTCACGTGGCGCACCCTCACGAATCAAAAGAAGCATCCTTCCATTCCGGACAAGACAGCGCCACTGCTGCATTTCCTCTCGCCCGGTGCCGGTGAGCGATTCAAGGAATTGAATGTCATTTGAATTCCAGCCCATGATTCAGTCACTTTTTTCATCAGAATCAAACCAAGCACGGTACATATCCATGGTTTGATGTGCCGTGTCATCCCAGGTCAAATGATTCTTCACATAGGCCTGGTTTTTGTTGCCCATTGCCTCCCATTGCCCACGATCATCCATAGCACGCTGGATTGCTGTTGCGACGGCCTCTGGTTCAGGTGAAAACAACCAACCCCCCCCGGCTTTCTCCACGTGTGATGACACTCCCGCAGCATCAGAAACCAAGGCAGGCCTGGCCGCCAACATCCCTTCAACCACACATAACCCAAAACCATCAAACCGAGAGGAAAGAACCACAATATCAGCCTCTGAAAAAATCACCATCGCATGCTCCTGGCGTTGCCCTGTGAAGACAACTCGATCAACCACACCGAGCCGACGCGCCAAGGACTCCAGCTCCTGCCTGTCCTCCCAGTCATTACCAGTCAAATACAATGAGGAATGTGTATCTCCCGTTGCTGCAAGGTAGCAGGCAAAGCCATCTATCAGAATATCCAAACCCTTGTGATTACGGTCCAGCCTACCGAGAAACTGAATCCTCACTTCCTGTCCTGCACCCGGAACCTTCGCATTGGCAGGCAATTTATCCAGTGTCTCGACCTCACAACCATTAGGAATCGTCCAAACACGATTTTTACAACCGAGCTCTCGGAGTGGATCCTCATGACTCTCACTTAAAAGCTGCACCCCAACTGCCCCCTCGATAGTACCTTTCTCAAACAAATGCCAAAACAACCACTTCCTGAACCTGTGATGATGTGTCAGCTCTGGCACGTAAGGGTCATGTGGAACAAAGAGATAAGGCATGCCAATACGCTGTAAGAAGCGGCGGAGCCTGGCAGCTCGAGGGTTGTAATTACAGTGCAAGACCACAGCATCCAGTTGATGCACGTTCTGCCTTAGGTCATCAAGAAGTTGGCGGGGCAGATGAAATGGGTTTTTTGAATTGCTAGGGTAATGCAAAATACCCGCATCCTCATAGCCAGGCGGTAAAGCACGTTTCAGTGAAATGATTGGACAAGATCCGGGCTGAATTTTCTCCATCGCTGATGAAAGTCCGCGACAATACGCAGCAGAACCTTCACGAGCAGGATAATGGGGCATGAATTGAGCCACACGCATATTATTCTCCAAAGTAGTCATTTCCCTCTCTTCTCAGCCCTTGCCATCAAGGCACCCTCAACGACGTCAACCGCGGCTTTCACCACCGACTCAAGTTCAGCACCAGCATCAATGATGATTGCCTTCGAGCCCAACGACCGAGCCAAGCTCCGGTAAGCATCCGTCTGGCGTACTAGTTCATCCATCGTGACTTCTTTCTTGCGGGCGTGGATAACGTCCGGGTCACCCACCAGCACGATCACAC
>JARFPV010000138.1 GCA_029288115.1 Akkermansiaceae bacterium
GCGGAACTGGTGTGACTGCCTAAAGTGCATGTTTTTTTCTCAAGTCAGCCATGACTTCCCGGGAGTCGTAAGTTTCCATGTCTCCAGACTGGACGGCATCATGGATCTTTTTTGCACGCAGGTCGCGGAGCCTTTCCCAAACCTCGTGCAATACCTCTTCCTGATCCTTTTCAGGAAGCGGGAGAAGTTCATTGGAAATACGTTCGGCTATGGCTGTCATGCTAGGGCACTATACTCCCTGTTACTTAGGGTGACAACCCTATAGCTTCGCAAAAAACCCCACGCCCCAGTGACGGGGAGTGGGGTTCGAAGGTTGGTTTCTGTCCCTTACTTGCGACGGCGCAGGACCTGTCGCGCCATCTATTCGCGCCATAGCCTTTGGCGTAGGCGGAAGCCGTTATTTACGGCGACGGAGGATCAGGGCGAGACCGCCGAGTTATACGCTAGTGCATAGCCGACATTCGACCCAGTGGGTGTGCGGAAGCTGTGTTCCATTTCGATGATTACCGGTCATCATTTTTTCTTTGGTATTGAGCCGCTTACAAAGATTTCAGATAAGCCACGAGGTCTCTGATATTACTGACGCCGATCACATCCTTTAAATCAGGCATCATCCCCTGCGTTTTTGATCGGGATTTAATATCAGCGAGAGCGAGTATTTCTTGCTTTCCATTCGGTAATTTAAGAGTCAGCTGAGTCTTGCTCTCATGCATAATGATCGCCGTGATGCTACGGCCATCTTTCATCACAACTGTGGCTGTTCCGTAGCCGGGCACCACCTCGGCCTGTGGATCGATGATCGATTGCAAGAGAGATTCGCCGCTCCGCAATTTCCCGATCCCCTGCAAGCTCGGCCCCACCCGCTGGTCCTCTTTTTTGAGTCCATGGCATTTGGAGCAGAGCGCCTGGGCATTATTTAGAAAAACATGCTTACCCCGAACAGGATCCCCACCCTCAAGTGCGAGCTGGAATTTTGCCAACGGACCTCGAGCTGCTACCGATGCATGGTATGCCTGCAACGGCCCTTGCAGGAGTTTGTTTGTTTGAGCCGATCGAGTGACGGCCTGCAGCACATCCAGCTGCACCGCTGGCGCGATCTTCCCAGCCTGAAGGTCCTTTAATAAGGACAGCATGATTTGTCCGCTGGACTTCAGGCTGGCTAGCAATTTGATCGCATTCTGCAACTCCGGAGTGTCTTTCGAATGCCTGAGGGCATGCAGCAAATAATCTTCAACTGGCTTCGTGACGGCATTGGCTGCCAGCAACTCCTCTGCTGCAGTCACACGAAGCATTGCCGAGTCGGTTTTCAATGCAGCGATACCCGGTTTGATAAACTTTTTAGCATCCTGCTGGCGCAGCCATCGCAGCCATGCCTGACGAATGCTGACATGGGCACCGGCATCCATCACACAAGCAACGGCTTGCTGCCAACGTGCGTCTGATGGCGCCAACTGGCTCAGAACCGCAATCGCCTTCCGGGCGACCTTCAGGTCCTTGTCCCGCGTCAAATCCCAGAATGCAATATCCAAGCCAGCCTCAAGCTCTGGCAAGCGACCAGCCGCGACAGGAAAGTGCCGACCATCCACCAGGTCCAAGGAAGCGGATTCCGTCCAGAACCGTAAGGTGTTCAAGGCTTCGACGCGCTCCAAGGGTTTGATCTTTTTTGAAACAGCAAACGCAGCAATGCGTTTGGCCGCAGCCAAGTCCGCCAGCCTACGGTTCGCAGCCAGCGCCCTAATATTCACAGGGGTGCTACGGTCTGGAGAGAGCAGCTTAGCCACGGCAAGGAACACGCCGGGATGCGCCGCAAAGGTGGCTGGTGTCGCTTCATCATAAATCGCACGCACGGCATCCGCACGCACCTGCTCGGAATCATCATTTAAAAATGCAGATAGCTCCTGGACCGCATGCTGATTTCTCAGGGCAAGCACGGCAGCGATACGCAGCGCCTCTGATGGATGATTCGAGAAAGCTTGCAACTGCTGGGCAGAAGCGACAGCAGTCAGCCCGGTTACACCTGCATGGCGTAATACGGGAATCTCATTGTTTGCCTCCACGAGAAGTTTGACTAACAAATCAAACGACTTTGGATTTTTCACTTTCCCCGAGGCAATCGCAGCCATCATTTTGACACGTGGGGACGCATCTTGAATGAATTGAAGCAAGACTTCATCGGGGTCAAATCGAAGGTCGCCAGCCCAACGCGCAACTTGGGCACGCAATTCCGGATCGGCATCTGCGCTCAAGGTTTGCAACACCTCACGGTCTTTGAACTTAAGTTGCCCGAGACCCCAGAGGCAGTGCAAGCGCTGGAGTTGGGGTGCATTGCGGTTCATGAGCAAGGCCTTGAGTGCAGCCGACTCCTTACGTCTAACCAATTCGAATTGGGCACCCTGCCGAACCCTTCTGTCGTCCGCGCCGAGGTACTGTAACAAATCATCCTTGGTTTCAGACCCGAATCCTTTCGCCAGAAGTTTCTCCAGCTTACTCGCGGCGCGTGCAGCTGCGGCCGATTGCTTTGTATTTTGCAAAGCCCACAAAGGACTCTTTCCTCCGCGAGGTTGCCACAGGACAAAATACAGACGCCCGTCCGGGGCGAAATTTGAAGCCAAGACCTGCGCGCCCAGCCCCTGAATCAAAACGGATTCCTGCTGGCGCTTAAAGCTCGCACCATCGGAGACCATTTTAAAAGCGCGTATCATCCCTTTCCCGCCTAACAAAAAATGATCCTTATACTTCCCACCCAGCGCAAGCCCCGGCTGAAAAGAAAAAGACGCGGGTGCGTTCCAGCTATTTTCAATCGCAGGAAGTAGATGCGACGGCTGCCCGGCATGAAATGGCTTCCACATCAATTCGGCCAACCAAGGATTGTAAAGGTCATCACGCGCGGCGCGGATCAGGCCGTTCGACTTCCGGTATTGGTAATAGTTTCGCCATCCTGAATCCGAGCCTTCCACCAGATAAACCAGGCGTTCGCGCTCGCCTTGGAAATCGGCGTCGTGGTCGATTGAGAAAATATTCCCGTAGTTATCGAAATCGAAATACTGGCAGTTGCGCAAGCCCGAGGCGTAGATTTCCAATTCCGATCCATCGAGATTCGATCGCAGGATGGTTCCCGAATCAGGCTCGGACACGACTTCCCCATTTTTGCCCACGACGTGCATGCCGCGGTCGCCCATACTCCAATACAGCTTCCCGTCGTAGCCGACGATCACACTGTGCAGGTCATGGTTGCCATAGCCGAAGTGAGGGGCAAATCCATGTGCAATACTTTCCCTTTGGTCCGCCCGACCATCACCATCGCTATCGCGCAGCTTCCATAGATCAGGAATGACCGTCGCATACACATCCCCGTCCCACGGAAGCACGCTGTGCGCAATTCCCGTCACCAAGTCATTAAAGCCATCGGCAAAAAGTGTTTTGCTGTCAAAAACGCCATCCTGATCGCGATCGTGCAGGGTGTAGATTTTTTCACTGCGCACCTTCAAGTCTGCCAGGTCGACTTTGCCATCGCCGTTCAGGTCCCTTACCCCCTGACGTTTGGCGATTTTCTGGGAGTAATGGGTCTCAATCCAACGCTTTTTTTCCGCAACACTATCCAATGCCATATCCTGCTCTAGCAAGAAACCTGATTGAATAATACTGATCTCCTCCTTCATCTGCCGGATGGTATCCGTGACATAAACCGTGCCGTCATGGCTTATTCCCACGCCCAAAAGGCGCCTGGGCATCGCCTCCTTCACCATCAGCGGCTGCGCAAGCAAACCATCCAAGCCCTCCAGGCTGCCGGGGATGGGCCTCGTCTCCTCACCCATCAGCACGGAGGTGCCGACTATGAGCGGTAACACCCAAGCGAGTAAGATAAGCTTCATTGTTTTCATCCTGTAAAGGGCGTCTATTCAATAGCAATTATGGCTTGGCAAGCGCATGGGACAAGGAGCAATCAGGTAAACGAATAATCTCTCCCCCTTCACTCGGGAACGGGCACAGCCACAGGCATGTAGGAAGAAAATACCCCACGCCCCGGTGATGGGGAGTGGGGTTCGAAGGTTGGTTTCTGTCCCTTACCTGCGACGGCGCAGGACCTGTCGCGCCATCTATTCGCGCCATAGCCTTTGGCGTAGGCGGAAGCCGTTATTTACGGCGACGGAGGATCAGGGCGAGGCCACCTAGTCCAAGAAGGGCAGCCGATGATGGCTCGGGAATTGGCGTGATCGTTAGGTTGTCGACGATGAGCCCCTGATCGTCCGTCTCAGAGTCCACGAGAGACTCGATCTCGAGCAGAGTCCCATCGTTATCCGCGGTAAACACAAAGCTGCCGAGGGACACACTGGGGACTTCGTTTCCAGCTTGGTTGGTGACAAAATCGCTCTCATTTCCGGTGAAGGAGAACTCTGAAGCGCCGCCGTCCACATTAACGGTGAACTCGATGGAGAAGTCGTCGAGGTCACCATTGACCCGAAGCACGGAGTAGGAGAAATCAACCTGATACTGCTGACCGTTCACCGTGTCCGTGACGGTCTGAGACGCTTTGCTATTCAGATTAGGAAGGTTCAGCCATCGTGAGCCATCGGCTGCCGTAGGGACAGGTACTACTCCATAATTCAGCCCCTCGGTCCATGAAGTGGCTCTCACACCGATGTCCCACGCGTCAATATCCGCGCTCGCCACAATCGGCGAGCTGTTGATACCCATGCTCAGACCACTCCCGTTTTCGAAACTGCCATTCAGTGTGGCGAGGGTCGCTGCACTTACGGATCCCATTGTTCCTGCGGCGATGAGGGCCGCACATGTTATTGTTTTTTTCATGGTTTTCATGGTTTTTTTGTTAGTTTTGTTAGTTTCCCATCTCACAGATGACTTGTCTGCTCGAGTGGGTCAGAAATCACCTGCAACTCAAATCACCTGCAACCCACGTAGATCGTAGCTAAAACATGCGATCACATCTTGGCGAATTCGGACATTCTTTATGATAAATACGCCACTTCATGACGTTTTTGTCCTAGCCGAAGACTACAGAATAAAATCAGGGAGCAATTTCTCCACTCCACCCTCCATCGCCGATTCGTGAGCAAGAATACCGGTGCAAGTCCAGTTCGCGGACTCGGCAGCATTTGGGAATGGATGGCGTTGTTCGCAAAGAGCCGATACAAACTCATGCACCAGATGCGGGTGCGATCCTCCATGACC
>JARFPV010000313.1 GCA_029288115.1 Akkermansiaceae bacterium
GTCCATCGGTGCTCCATTGTGTGTGGGTCTGGTCGGTGATGTAATCGAGGATTACATTGAGCGGCAGCGCACGCGCCTTGAGGGTCACTCTTGAGGAGCGGATTAATTTGACGCGGTCATTGTTGGGATCGCCCAGATTGAGGATGACGTTGGCACCCACTTTCTCACCTCCCGCATCTGGTGCGTCACCCTGCCTACTTTGCAGACGAACGAAATCGAGAGCCTCTTCCAAGCTGGCATTATCGAGCGAAATAACGTCCACAACGATGCCGGCGAGCTTCTCGCGGATATCCGGTGCCAGCGAGTCGTTTCCAGTGAGGTCAGGGCCGACGGGAATCGACGAGGGTGTATTGTTCACTGGGATTTCCCACATTTTGTCCACTTCGGCGAGCATCGAAGCACGGTTGTGATCCTTGGAGGCGCGGTAGTAGTCCGATTTTGCGGCAGCGATTTCCTCCATACCCCGGCGCGCTGCCTTGTTGTAGGGGTCAATCCGCAGAACTCCTTCGTAAACTATGTGTGCGCGGTCGTATTGGCCGAGGCTGTGGAATCCTTGAGCCTCGCGCAAGAGGCGCCCGACTTTGACCACATCTTTCACGTGTGTCGGGGTGAGTGCGTGGTTGTAGCGGATCGGGGAGTCGATCTGGCCTAAAAGCTTGAGTGCACCCATGTGGGCAGGTGCTACCTGTGGCTTGAGCACGGTTTTGAGAAGGTTTTTAGCCTTGTCGTAGTCGCCCATCTTGGCGAGTGCCCTCGCGCGTTCTGTTGCGGCGGTCGCGTAGCGGTCTGCTGTGACATCGCGCATTTCGCGGGTCATCGCCCCCGGGGGTAATAATTCGAACGCCTGGGAGTAGTGCGTGACAGCTGACTTGTAGTCGGCTTTCTGATAGGAAATGTCTCCCTGTTTGAGTAGGTCATGTGCCTTTCGGGCATTACTAATCCTGCGGTTGAGTTCTTGCTGCACCACTGACTCCTGGGCGCTCAGGTCGGCGACGAATAGCGGTGTGCTCGTAGCGAGCACGCATGCTATTCCGGTGCTGGCGATATGCCTCCGGTATGCAAAACACAATTTCTCCATGGGACGTAGTGAGGGGTTTATATACGGGACATGCTGATGAGGTAAGCCTAAAAATCAAAAAAATAGGACGATGCGCAGGTCGGGCGCTATTGGCTGCTTTGGGGCGAAAATGCCCGTAAAAGGACTTGTGATGGAGTTTTCCCAAGCTAGGGTGCGCGCGGAAGCATCCAACGAACCATGGCAACCACTGAGACACCTACTAAGGACCTCGATACTGCGGAAGCAGCACGCACTGAGCTGGCGCACGCCGCCTACGACTCCAAAATCGAGGGGAATGTTATTTTTACGCGCGTTGATGCGGCAATTAACTGGATGCGCAAAAACTCGCTCTGGCCGATGCCGATGGGTCTGGCATGTTGTGCGATTGAGCTGATGGCGACGGCTTCCTCGCGGTTTGATATTTCCCGATTTGGTGCCGAGGTGATGCGTTTTTCCCCTCGTCAGAGTGACGTGATGATTGTGGCTGGCACGGTGACATACAAGATGGCGCTGGCTGTGAAACGCGTCTGGGATCAGATGCCTGAGCCTAAGTGGTGCATCGCCATGGGTGCCTGTGCTTCAAGCGGTGGTATGTATCGCAGCTATGCGGTGCTCCAGGGGATCGACCAGCTTTTGCCGGTTGATGTATATATTTCCGGTTGTCCTCCACGCCCTGAGGCCCTCATTGAGGGGTTGATGAAGCTGCAGAAAAAGATCGATGGCGAAGAGTCTACCATGGATTTGAAGTCAGATTCGACCGAAGCTTAACTCTAAACTTTTTCCTAACATGACTGCTAAAGATTCCGCCGAAAAGGTGACGAAAAAATTTGAGTCTGCGACTGCGATTGAGTTCCGCGGCGAGCACACTGTTACTGTAACGCCGGATGATTTTCGTGCGGTGATGGAGTATTGCAAAGCCGAACTCTCACTCGACATGCTGCTCGATGCGTCAAGTGTTGACAATACGGGTGAGGATCCTCGGTTTGCACTCGTGTATGAATTGGCAACGGTGGACGATTCCGTGCACCTGCGCGTGAAGACCAACATTGCCGAGGGTGATGAAATTCCGACCGTCAGCGACCTTTGGGCGACAGCCGACTGGCACGAGCGTGAGATTTGGGACATGATGGGGATTCAATTCTCGGGGCATCCCGATCTGCGCCGGATTCTCATGTGGGAGGGTTATCCGTTCCACCCTCTACGTAAGGAGTTTCCTCTGGCAGGAAAACCTAGCGAGATGCCCGATGTGGCATTTACCGGTGAAGCACCTCTCGAGGGTGGGCCGTTTGTTACCTCGGCAGGGGCAGGCTCGAGAGTCGAGGCTGAGCCACGTGCCAAATAGCCGCATAACTCAATTTTTCGTCAATTCTTTGAGCGATCGGGGCGCGACGTGGTCTGAGTAGAAAAGGCATTCATTTTCCGTGCATTGATATGCGGAAATGCTAGCCTGCTCCGCTACTGACTCAACATCCGATGTCTTCACCCCGTCGTTTTCTTCCCAATATCAACCTTCCGCTACCGGGGGCCAATTTCATAACCGCGCTCACCGTGGTGATGATAGTTGTGCAAGTTTGGTTGGGTAGCATGGCCAGTGAGGATGGAGTGATCAGGGGCGAAATGAAAAGCTACTACATGGCGCTTGGTTTGTCCTGGAATGGTATTTCTCAATGGCATCTTTGGCAGCTGATCACTCACGCGCTGACTCATGGCAGTTGGTTCCACCTGATCGTCAATCTGCTCATGCTCTGGCTTGTGGGTGGCAGGGTGATTCATATCCTTGGACAGAAAAAATTTGCTGTGATTGTGATAGCCGGTGCGCTGGCAGGTGGGGTGATGCATGTCTTGACGGATTACATGATTACCAGCGCAGGTCATCCCGGAACACAGCTGGTGGGTATTTCAGGTAGTTGTCTCGCGCTGTTACTCACCCTGACAACACTCTCGCCCGAATCGCGGATGTGGCCCGTTCCTGTAAGTGGAAAAAACCTCGGGCTCGGTCTGATTATGGCAGAGCTGTTTTTGCTGCTTATGACTCCCACGCTCGGAGTTCCCGTGTTCTCGCGCATGGGAGAAATTATCGTAGATCACGGTGGTGCCGGGCTTTTTATCATCAGTCACGCCTGCCACTTTGGTGGTGCCATGGCAGGTTGGTATCTAGCGAACAGATTGCTTGTGCCGCGACCAAGCTTGGCAGACCTCCAACGCGCACGCGCTCGACACGAGGCAAAAATGGAACTCGGCGACGCGGGTTGACGCGAAACAGGTTGAGCCTTGCCAAGCTGAAAAGTGGGCATATATTTCCGCCACTATGAGTATTCAAGCAGGAGACCAAGCACCCGAATTCAACCTTGTCACCCTCACCGCTGAAGGGCCACAGACAGTTACCCTTTCATCACTAACAGCAGAATCGAATGTGGTTCTTTTGTTTGTCCCAATGGCATTCACCGGCGTTTGCACGGAAGAGTTTTGTTCGGTGACCCAAGGGCTGGAAGCTTACGAGGCGCTCAACGCTAAAGTGATCGGCATTTCCGGAGATAACCCGTTTGCCCAGCAAGCATGGGCAGACAAGGAGGGGATTGGTATTACCCTGCTGAGCGACTACGAACACGAGGCGGCAAACGCCTACGGCTGCGCATATGATTCTTTCCTGCCAGAGAAAAACCTGATCATGGGTGGCGTGCCGAAGCGTTCCGCTTTTGTGGTCGATCAATCAGGCACCGTCCGCTACGCCGAGGTGAATGACAGCCCGGGGGATTTACCGAATTTTGAGGCGATCCAGGAGTGCTTGAAGTCACTCTAATCTCTTTGTAAGAAAAATGATCTGGGCACTTCACGGAGCCGTCGGTAGCACCGCGGACTGGCGTGACTTTGCCCAGGAAATGCGCGCATCTCACGGTGAGGTGCGCCGACTTGACTTGTGGCGGTTTCTCGACTGCTGCCCGATGCCGCTCACGAAGTTTGGTGATACACTCGCCGAGGAGATCGTCCGTGTAGATCCGGAACCGGTATTGTTAGGTTACTCGATGGGTGGCCGACTGGCGCTGCATGCGCTGTTAGCTCGACCCGACCTCTGGAAAGCGGCGATTATTGTGTCTGCGCATCCCGGGTTGAAGGAGGAAGGGGATCGTGTTGCCCGGCGTGAAAAGGATGCCGAGTGGTCAGCACTCGCGCTCAAGGGTGAGTGGGTCGATTTTCTAGAGCAATGGAATTCCCAAGGTGTGTTGCAAGGTGGAGGAATGCCTGATCGAACGCCTCTCAAGAACCGACGTGCCTCGATTGCCCGGTCGTTTGTCGACTGGTCGCTAGGCAAGCAGGAGAATCTCACTCCTCGTCTACACAAGGTCCCGTGTCCGGTGTTGTGGCTCACGGGTGAGAACGATGAGAAGTTTACGGGAGTTGCAGAATCCGCTGTGCCCCATCTCCCTCGCGGCGAGCATCAGATCATCGCCGACTGCGGCCACCGTGTCCCCTGGGAAAAACCAGTTGAGTTTGCCGAAGAATGCCACCGATTTCTCTCAAAGCACTTGAAACTTAACACTTAAAATTTAACACTCAAAATTATGTGGACATCAGCACACGACTTCGAAGACATCCTCTACGAGAAATCCGAGGACGGACAGATTGCCAAGATTACCATCAACCGCCCGGAGGTGCGAAATGCCTTTCGGCCGGAGACGACCAAGGAGCTACTCAAGTCGCTCGACCTCGCCCACGAGGATCCGGAGGTGGGAGTGATTATTTTGACCGGAGCGGGGGACAAGGCATTTTGTTCCGGGGGTGATCAGAAAGTGCGTGGTCACGCGGGGTATATCGGTGGCGATGGTGTGCCGAGACTGAACATCCTCGATGTGCAGCGCAAGATACGCAATTTACCGAAACCTGTCGTCGCCATGGTTGCGGGTTACGCCATCGGAGGCGGGCATGTTTTACATGTTGTTTGTGACCTGAGCATTGCGGCTGATAATGCGATTTTTGGTCAGACGGGGCCTAAGGTCGGGTCGTTTGATGGAGGTTTGGGGTCGAGTTATCTCGCTCGCATTGTGGGTCAGAAGAAAGCGCGTGAGATCTGGTATTTGTGCCGTCAGTATGACGCCCAGCAAGCGCTGGAAATGGGGCTGGTCAACACCGTGGTGCCGCTTGCTGATTTGGAAACCGAAACCGTCAAGTGGTGCCGCGAAATGCTCCAGCACTCGCCCATCGCGATGCGTTGCCTGAAGTCCGCATTGAATGCCGACTGCGATGGTCAGATGGGTTTGTTAGACCTCGCTGGCAATGCCACCATGCTTTACTACATGAGCGAGGAAGGCAAGGAGGGTAAGAATGCCTTCATTGAAAAACGCAAACCGGACTTCTCTAAGTTTCCGCGTGTGCCGTAGGGAGGGAGGACAATCCTGTCCACCACACATGTCCTGCCGGGCGACAGGAGTGTCGCCCCTTCTTATTCCACGGGTTTGAATCGGTTGCGGTAGAATCTACCGTCTGGCAGGATGACGTCGGCGTGGAGGATGAGTAGGTGGGTTCGGCTAGCGTTGGACGGATGGCCAAGCTCGATGATAGTGGGTTTGCCGTCGTAGAGTGTGGTAGCGGTGCTGATGTCAATTTGGGTTTTATCTTTTCCCAGGGGTGGGCTTTCGATTGAGATGCGCATGTCGATAGCATGCAGGTCTTCACTTATTGTGAGTTCAGCCTCCATGATGCATTTGAATTCTTGATAAGCTTCACCTGTCTCTGGATCTATTTCCTTTTCCTCATAGGGGGTTTTTCCATAGGTGGCTTTATCGCCATTGCGGATGGAAATCGCGTATTGTGCAAGGAATTCCGGATTGGCTTGATTGACTTTTTTGAGTGTCCAGGCGTTTGTTTTGAGGCCTTTGCGGTCGACGCATACAATATGTGATTTGAAGCTGACCAGCCGGGGTAGGGCAAGGATGTCGTCGATGAAACGTTGCGTCCTTGAATGAAGACTGGGGGTCCCGGTGATGATGATTTGATTTTTGGTTCCATTGAACAAGACGGATTCGCCCTTACTAAGATGGATGCCGAGATAGCGGACATGCGGGGAGATGTCGTAGATTTTGTCATTTGAAGGTTTCCCGTTGTTGGGAGCGGGAGAAGGGACCCGCACGGGAGGCTTGGGTATGGGGTCATCTTTGTTTGTATTATCGGT
>JARFPV010000347.1 GCA_029288115.1 Akkermansiaceae bacterium
CCCCGGTTCCTACCCAGCGGATTTCCGTGCGCAGAATTTGAGCAAAGTACCCACCTACGGTTGAACCCGCCACGCGATCCGCCTCAGTCACAAGAATCCGGGTGGCCGTTTCCTCGTCAACAAAAACCGACGCCACACTCACCCCGACTAACAGAATGGGGACCAGCGAGATCAGCGAGTAGAATGCCAACGCCGCTGCCTCGTCCGCATGCTTCCGCCGCCACCACTTCGCGGCCGCACGCGACAAGCGAAAATACCAGAGCTTGGTAACATCAAAGGCCTTCATTCACTTGTATTCTAGTCTCTCGTCCCTCATCTGGCGAGACATGATCAGTAAGAAAAGGATTTGAGAATTTCCTTCACCTCACCCGATAATGCCCGGTAAGTGGAAACTCAAACAACCTTGCTTCTTCCCGTGCACCACTACCGATGTTATGAATCACAACTGGTGTGCCGTCGGAAGTTTTTCGATCACTGACGATCATGATGTGCGGTAGCTTTCCAGCCACAGTACAGGTCACCAGATCACCCGGTTTGTAGTTCTCCTTTTTTTTGCTCACCGGAAGACTCCAGCCTTTGCGTTTGAAAAACGTCCGCAGATTCGGCACGCGGCGGTGGTCGATGTTTTTGTCCGTCCGCTTCAGCCCCCAGATTTTCGGATACTTGGAAAAGTTCCGCCGCATGTCTTCGTGAACAAGTTTCTGTAAGTCAAGTTTACGGGCCTTGCGTAGTGCGCGAATCACCACGTCCGTGCATACACCTTTGGAAATGGGCACATCGCCACCAGGGTATTTCAACCCGACGTAAGCGGGGTCGTACTTGGTTGTAACACCGATTTGTGTACGCGCGGCAATCACAATATCACTCTGACCTGCCGGCGTTACATCATTTCTCGCCTCCTGACCATACACAGGCACGGCCAACATCAGACTTATTGTTAGTAGACTAAACCCCAGTATCCTCATCCAGATCACTACGTCTGTATTTTGGCAAAACTTACGCCGTATGATCTATTCCTTTGGATCGGCGTTGCATTATGCCCGCTTCTTCCTTGTCCACCAGAACGGTAGAAGCAACAACACGTAGAGTGATAGCGCGATCAGGTTCAGCGTGACCAGATACCAAGGATAGGGGCCCATGTAGTCGAACAGCGTCGGCACCGACGGCTTGCCGTTGAGGAAACCATAATTCGTCCCCAACAGCGCATTTAACGCAATCACAATCGCCATGTAAACCCACCCCCAGATCAGGATTCTCAGGAGTGCACCTTTTTCCGGATAGAGCTTGAGCCCATAGACCAGGAACAACCCCGCTGCGGGCACCCCGCCATGCTGGGCAAAAAATGCGTAGTATTCCAGCGCATCCCAGTCGAAGTAAAGTGTCGGTGTAATCAGCCCCTGCAACGTTCCGGCCACGCCCCAGAGGTAACCGATTTCCGCAAGCCTCTGACTGCGGCGAAACAAGGCGACCGCCAACACCACCGCCACAACGTCACACAGATAAAAGGGGTACGAGTTGTCATGGATCATCTCAAGTGCCTGCCCGACCGATCCTCCCGCACCCGCCGCATACCGCAGCCAGTTGGTCAATGGATCCGCGAGCACACTGAGGATAAGCAACCAGGCCAAGCCAAGCTCGACCCGACGCTTGGTCGTCTCAGAGGCACCCGACCTCGCAAGTTTGATCAGACTGATTGCTGCGCATGCCGTCGCACCCAGTGCTACCCAATGCGAAACGCCAAATGCGGTGAATTCCCTGCTGTCCATGATCTTACTGCGATGACTTTCAGCAATTCTACCACGGCGGTCGATTTTTTTATTACTGAAATGCCCTCCGCAAGTTGTTTTTCGGGCTGATATTAGTTTCCAGTTCGGAATTGGGCTGCTCTCATTTCCGATGTGGTTATATGGAGAGACTTCTGTTAAAAAGACCTCCATGCTCGATGGGAAGGTAAAAAACGTTGCCTGCATCCGACTGCTCGCAGCCCTTTCGGTTGTCTTTTCCCATTCATTCCTGATTGCAGAGTCCACGGAAGACAACGAACCGCTTCAGAGAATTACTGGTGAGGTGTTAGGAATTTATGGGGTGTTTGTGTTTTTTATCGTGAGTGGCTACTTTGTGACTAGAAGTTGTCTGCTGAGCACATCGCCCGGTCATTACCTATGGAAACGTTTTTTGCGGATTTATCCTGCGTATGGTGTTAGCCTTCTGATTACTATCTTGCTCATTGCTCCGCTGCTCAGTGGCCTTTCCTTTTCCGATCTCAACGGGATATCAAACTTCTGGCCAACTGTTGTTAGAAATTTGTTGATCCCCGCCGACGTGTTGATGATCGATGGTGTGGAGCTTTATCAATCGTCCGGTGATTCTGATCTGGGAATCGTCCTCAACCCCGTCTACTGGACTATTAAGATAGAAATTATTTTGTATCTGTTCGTTCTGTTTTTGTGTGCCTTTAAACTTCTGAATCGTTGGGTCACATTGATGTTGTGTATCACCTCGACGGTTTTGTTTTCCTTGGAGTGGTACTCTACGGTCCCTCATTGGGGGCTACTGTTTGGGATGCCTGGGTTCTTTGCGGGGTCATTTCTCTATCTCTTCATGAAGGACAAGGAATACACCATGAACCTGTCCGTGGCATTTCTAGTTCTAACAATGATTGCCGGTTGCTTGGGAATGGCGCCCAAACTCTTTCCTGTACTTGTTGCGTACCCGGTCATCGCATTGGGGTTCACCAAGTCACGTGATCTCGACAAGCCGCTTCGCTCCATCGACCTGTCCTATGGAATCTATGTTTTCGGCTGGCCGATTCAACAATCGCTCCGGGCGATCTGTGGAGACGGAATGTCTGGATGGTCGTTTTTTGCGATGTCAGTGCCACCCATCCTCGCCGCTTCTGCCATTTCCTGGTTCCTGATCGAAAAACCAAGTCTGAGTTTAAAGTCGCGATTCCAAACTCGTGCGGAATGATGTTGGTTTGCCGTAGAGTGTGGGATAAATTTTCAGCGAATGTTGCATCGGCAATCTGACTTCGATACCCTCATGACGTGTACTTGCTCAGAAAGATCGTTTTACTCGCTTCGGCTATGTTGTCCGGACTGAGCGTGCATGCTGAGATTTCCGATGACTGGCGATTCCAACTTCTTAAAGAGCAAGGGATGTCTTCTGAAACCTCCGCTCTCGAAAAATTCCAGCAAAGCCTTACCAAACCTGGAGAAGCTCTGGACAGGGCACTCAAGCAACTCGGCTCTGAGAAATTTGACGAACGTGAGCAGGCACAAAAAGAGCTGCAGCTGATGGGTCAGGAAATTTTGCCCTCGCTTCTTGAGTTGCAGAAATCTGGCGACCCTGAAGTGCAAGAGCGACTGGAGGCAATTGTTCGCCAGCTCGAAGTGGGTGGCCGGTGGACAAAAGATGCTCTGGTACGCCGCGCCGTAGCAAGCCTGCTACACGATAGAAAGAACCCCGGAAAAAAAGATCCCAAAGGCACACTATTCGTCGAGTTTTTCAAAAAGCCGAATCCGTCACTTCAAGATGGATATCAAAAGTTACGTTATTCCGCAGCTAAAGGCATGGGTGGGTTCGTCGCCAAAGGTATGGCTCAAATGAAAGGGCAACGCGTAGGCGATGGCGACCAGCGGCTGCTTCTTTTCTCCAAAGACCTAACCGGCAAATCTGTTTTTCCTGATGCCTTCAGGGTTGAGACAAAAATCGGAGGCAGGGCCGGAGGTCAGGGTGCATTTCACGTGGGTGTTTCTATCGGCAACATACGGGCGTTGTTTCATCCGGGATACAGCACGGGCGCATTTCGATTCGAGCGCGTGGATGATAATAAACACATCACCAACAGTATGAACATGGGGTTCACGCCCCCAACGGACAAACTACTGCCGATGAGCATCGAGGTCAAACGCCTCCAAAATGGGGATGTGAAATTGGATGTTAGGATCACAAGCGGAAATGATACATTCCGCGCAAGTCAGACACTCAAATACGCCGCCATCGGCAAGCTTGAGAGCATCGGGCTGGACCGAAGCGGTAGAACGGGAGGAGACGCGATGTTTGATGACTTTGTTGTGGATCTGGGTAAACCTTGATGATTCCATCACTCGAAACGTTCATGGAAATAGAAAGCTGCCACCGCAGATTTTAACTGCGCACCCACAGATCCTAGGGCACACAAGCTAGGGAAAATATTTCCCCGTAACCCTTTGTTTCAAAGGAATTGTAGCCTTGTGAGGCTAAATTTTGAGAGGCACACATTGCCAGTGTATTCATAAATCAGAATCTTGTTAGCTTATGAAGAAGCCCTTTGAATCAACATATCGACAACTCTAACCATCAAAACACAATATATGGTGCCATCCCTAGCTTGGTCGCCCTGCCACAGATCCACGACGAATCAGATTGTAAATGGCCATGGCTGGTGGTATTTAGACAGTGGAATAATATTAAGGAGATAATGATGACACTCGAACTAATCCGCACCTCCCTCGGGTGGTGCACGCTTATTAACATGGGCCTATTGATGTGGTGGAGCCTCTTCATCATGTTTGGAGGCAATTGGGTCTACAAGATGCACAGCCGCTTCATTCAAGTTGAACGTGAACGATTCAACGCCATCCACTACAGCGGAATCGCCTTTTTGAAGATCGCGATCTTCTTCTTCAATCTCGTTCCCTGGATTGCCCTGCATATCGTATCCTGAACGCTCATATCCTTCCTCATCGACGGCGTTGGCA
>JARFPV010000354.1 GCA_029288115.1 Akkermansiaceae bacterium
ACGGGCGCCACTAGCTATATTCCGTGCAGTATAAAATTGCTCGGTGTTACCAGAACCACAACACCGGGCAGGAAGCTGAAAAACATTACCGACTCTATCTGAAAGAGTATGACCCGAAGTGGGCAGGGCCAGTGGGTAGCCCGGAGCGTTTCAGGGGCCAGGTGCGCGAGAACCCTCTTCCCGCGGGCAAGCATTGGAAAGACGCGCGGTTTCATCTCATCGAAGTGCAGCTTACTCAGTGTGGGCAGAGTGTTCTGGTAGTCCCTGGTATGAGACATCAATCGTTAAAGGTGCAGGTTAATGCTTCATCACACCTCGGGAAGTTGCAGATGGCTCGACAAAATGCAGAAGACCTCCTTGCGTTACTTGAAGATGATGCCGAAGCCCTACGTTCGGACACGTATTGGTTGCTGGTGCGTTCCTACAATCTGCCATACCCAACACGGAACGAGTTAGACAAGGGGCTGATGACCGCCCGGAATTTCCTTAAGGCGCACCCGAAACATCCCCGTGCCACAGACACCTCCAGGCTGATTGCCCTAACGTACCAGAATGCAGGGCAGACCGACAATGCAATCAAGGCTTATCAGAAGTTTGCCGCTGCAGAGAATTTCACATTCGTCCCTGAAGACGGTGAAATGAATCCTAAAATCAAGACAGGAAAATCATGTAGCGCCACGTTCAAGAATTGGACACGCGAGGCGGTGCACATGATCGGTCTGCTGCGATTCAAACAGAAAAAATATTCTGAGGCGATACAGCAGTGGCGCGAATACATCGCTCGGTTTCCCAATGGCGCTCAATGGGCGCAATGTCAGTCCGGAATCATCGATGCAAAATTCCGTATAGGTATCGATGCCGTTGCGGCAAAAGACTTCGCCTTGGCAAAAGGACATTTTGACAAGTTTCTCCAGGAGCACCCCTTGGATGGAAGAGCACGACAAATATTATTTACCCTCGGTCAGATTCAATACGCTCAGGCAGAGGAACTCGAGGAGTCGGCAGAGGAGCTTGATGAAGAAACAGAGGCCAAAGTAAAAAACCTGTACCGCAAGGCGGTGGTGGAGTGGGAACGCCTCGTCAGCAAGTATCCGAAAACCGAAGAGTCGTCACTGGCGCTATACCGGATTGGTGTCATCCAAGAAGAAAAGCTAGGTGAGCTTGAACAAGCGTTGGCTACCTACAAACGGCTCAGTTGGGGGAGCTCGGCGAGGCAGGCACGGCAGAGATTTGCCACAATGACCGCTCATTCGCTTTCCGCAAAAACCGAGCGTTCATATCGCACCAATGAGGATGCCTATATCGAGGTGACCTCAAGGAATGCGGCAAAGCTTACTTTGAGTCAGTATTTCCTGAACCTTGAGGCCTATTTCCGCAAGACCCATGGTATTGGGCGTATCGATGAACTGGATGTCGATTTGATCCAGCCGGACAAAACGTGGGAGGTGGACGTTAAAGACTATCAAAAATACAAGCCGACGACCCAGCGTATTAAGATCCCGTTTGAAAAAGGCAAACCTGGTGTTTGTGTAATCAAGGTGGCTGAGGAAGACTACGAGGCGACCACGCTAGTGATCCGGACGGATATCGACATCATCACTAAGACGAGTCGCCGTGAGGTGTTAGTCTATGCGCAGAACCGTTTGACAAACAAGCCAGCGGCCGGTGTCTCAGTGGTTGCCAGCGACGGCAAGGAGGTTTTTGGAACAGGGAAGACAGGTAAGGATGGTGTGTTTCGCAAAGAGTTTTTCAGTAACTTAAAAGACAGTGCAAGTGTTCGGATCTTTGCCACAAGCAAACAAGGGATCGCCTCTAACAACCTCAGTTTGCAAAACCTGCGCTTCAGCTCGGGTTTGAGTGCGAGAGGTTATATTTATACCGAAAAACCAACTTATCGTCCTGGGGAGAAAGTAAACATCCGAGGCATTCTCAGCGATGTCAAAGACGGCAGTTACGTCGTCCCCAAAGGAAAAAGGTATGCTGTTCGCATCCACGACCCACAGGGAAGAATGCTAAAGGAGGTCACCAGAAAGCTGAGCGGGTTCGGAGCATTTGACGCCTCCATCACAGTTGATCAATACGCTCCGTTGGGTGGTTACACCATCAGCGTGAGTGAAAAGGACGCCAAGTCACCACCTGTTTTTAATGGTAAATTCCAAGTGCAGCGTTACAAACTGGAGAAAGTCAAACTCGCCTTTGACTTCCCAAGCAAGGTGATCTTCCGAGGTGAGAAAATCTCGGCGAAAATCAAAGCGAATTATTACTGGGGCACTCCTGCTGCGGGTGAAACCATCGACTACACCCTGCCTGATGGTCGCACATACTCAGGAAGGACTGATGACGATGGAGTGATCGCCGTGGAGTTTGATCCCTCTGGTTTCCTGCCTGGCCGGTCCCTGAACTTTGGTGCTCTCGCGAAAAAATACAATGTCAGTGCCCATGATCATGTGTTTCTTGCGGAGCTCGGATTCAGTATTGGGGTATCACCGGTCCAGAAAGTGGCGCTCGCTGGTGAACCGATCGACATCAAGCTGAAAACTCTGGCTGCAGACGGAAAACCGGTCGGCAAGGATCTCACTCTCTATGTCCTGCGTAGAGAACAAACAAAAGCAAACAGGATTCTGTCAGCAGTTCCATGGATTCAGCGCCCTGCAAGCATAGCGGCTGAGGTTACCGTTGAGGAACACAAGGTAAGCACCGATGCGAAAACCGGAATGGTTACCCAGAAGCTCACATTGAAAAAAGGTGGCCAGTATATCATCCGGGTGTCGGGTGAAGATCGCTTCAAACAAGTCGTCACGGGACAAAACACGATGACGGTTTCTGATGACACCGATGACGTTAAACTCCGGTTTTTTGCGGAAAGTTCAACCGGGCAGGTTGGTGCTAAATTGCCGATTAGCCTGCACTCGCGTCTAGATCCAACACTCGCGCTGGTGACCATTGAGGGAGAGAGTATTTTGTCCCACAAGGTGCTTACACTGAAGCCGGGACACAACGTCATGGATCTCATTCCGGATCATAAACACTTCCCGAATTTCCGTATCGCAGTGGCTGCTATCGACGACCGAACGATTCGTTCCGCCACCAAGGATCTGACCATTGAACGTGAGCTTCGCGTGAAGGTAATACCGCGAAAAGAAGTTGAGGCTCCTGGCTGTCTCTTATACACAT
>JARFPV010000431.1 GCA_029288115.1 Akkermansiaceae bacterium
GCACGCGGTTGTTCGCGATCTCGCCGTCCTCGATTGATTTATTGATCCGGGTCAGGTCTTGGTAAACGACGCGTCCTGCGCCGAGGTTCAAGTGACCGACTTCTGAGTTCCCCATCTGTCCGTCGGGTAGTCCGACATCCAATCCTGACGCGCTGACGAAGCCTTTGGGATACTTTTTGAGCATTTCATCGTGGAAGGGCGTCTTCGCAAGCAGGGAGGCATTGCCGTCCTTTTTGGCGGTTCTTTTCCCGCCGGGGTTGACACCCCAGCCGTCGCGAATGATGAGTACTGTCGGTTTTTTATCTGCCATGGCGCGGCTTTTCTAGCGTAGCGTGGAAAGATTCCAATGACGAATCCTTGAAAATCACGTCACGTCTGATGCACTCACCGCGTGCCACAGGATGTCATGATCTGGAGTCTCGCCGCCATCGCGGCGTTCTGCATCGGTGTGTCCAAGGCGGGCTTCTCTGGCATCTCGCTGATCTCGGTGTTTATTCTGGCGGATGTGTTTGGCGCTAAGGAGTCTCTGGGCTTCGCGCTACCGATGCTGATTATCGCGGATTTACTCGTCTATCCGGCATTTCGAAAATACGCATCGTGGAAATCCGTGTGGCTACTCACCTGGCCGGCACTGATTGGTATGGCTATCGGGGTGGTGGTGCTCGATCACATCGATAACGAAACGATGGCACGCATAATCGGCGCGATCATCCTGCTCATGGCATCGCTGCAGCTGATCGGAAAGTATTACCCTGAGGGGTTTTACAAACTCGCGCACACGAGGAAATTCGGATTTTTCTTTGGTACGACCGGTGGTGTGGCAACGGTGCTGGCGAATGCGGCCGGACCCATCATGCAGATCTACATGCTGTCGAGGCGGATGGACAAGATGGAGCTCATCGGTGTGGGTGCACGATTTTTCCTCGTGATCAATATTCTGAAACTGCCGCTTGGTGCCGGGCTGAATCTGATCAACGGACAGACTCTGTTAGCCAATTTGATACTGGCTCCGGCGATCGCACTAGGGGTGTTTGGCGGCAAGAAGGTGCTCACGAAAATTCCGCAGAGAGTGTTCGAGCTGACGGTGGTGGCGTTTGCCGTGGTGGCAGGAATCAAGCTATTGTTCTTTTAGGGATACCGCCCAGAAGTGGCAGATTAGCCACAGCGGTCGTCTCGGCGATGCGACCCCACCACGGTCAGTCTTCAACGACTTCCATCGACTTGATGAATCGCTGGAAGGCGTCCGGGAAGTGCTTTTTCAGCACATCGAGATACTCGGCCGGACCCCCTAACAGAACAGGACCATCGGGGCCTGTGATTTTTTCCAACACAACATTTTCCGGCACCTGTGCCTCCCAGTAGCGTGGCCACGAAAAGACGGCGGCGTAATCGCCATTGCGCAGCACCATGGTCTCACCACTTTTTCCTGCGTAGGCTGTTGTAGCGATCACGGTATTGGTCGGATTATTCTCAGCAAAGAGGTTCGTTCCAGCCATTGTTGGCCATTGGTCTGATTGGATACCGAGGGCGCCGAAAAGCGTGGGCATCACATCCATGTGGCTGGCAATCTTATGAGCAGGGCCACGCCCCAGCTGCTTGGGCCACTTGATGAGCAGTGGCACCTTGATTTGTTCGGGCTCCAGTGACGAACAATGGCACCAGCTACCTTGTTCCTGAAACTCCTCACCGTGGTCGCCGGTGATGATGATGATGCTGTTGTCGTAACGTCCTTCCCTTTTAAGGAACTCGCAGAACTCTTTGATCTGGTGATCCACCCATGCGCATGAGTTCCAGTAACGGCGCAGATAGCGATCGATTTCCTCTTGGCTGGGATTGAACGGGAAACGAATGTTCTCCTCGTAATCGGAAAATGGCGGCGTGAACGACTCGTGCCAGTAGTAATTGTAGTGCGGTGAATCGAGTGCGGTAAAATACAAGCCGCCTCCTTGTGACCTCGCGTTGACAGCATTGCGAAGTGTTTCGAACGTCTGAATTTCCCGCTCCGGGATATTCATATCGCCGAAGTCGGTGCCCTGTTCGGTGTCCTGGAGAACCGACACCAGCGTGTTACCTCCACCGAAACTGAGCAGCCCGAATTTTTTGTAATCGAGATCGCAAACGGCACGCACCTGGATCTCGTAACCAAGGCTCTTGAGTAATCTGAGTGGAGGAGCTCCTGTGTAACTGCTGTGATTCTCCTCACCGATTTGCTCCAGTGTATCGCGCCAATAAACCGGCACCTGACTATGGAAAAAGCTGAACCACGCAAGGTGGGTGGCATTGGACCCCGCCCAAGTGCTGCCGAACGGCTGGCATTCTTCCTGGCTGAGATGCCACATGAAAGGCGTGATGTCCTCGCGCATGGCGTCGGCACGCATGCTCTCGACCATAAAGATATAGATATCCGGTTTCGCAGCAAGGGTTTCTGTTCCCGGTGCAAAAGAAGGGTCACCATTCGGGTAAAAGGCGATGCGATACATACCCAGACCATGCGGCGGCCTAAACAAGCCGATATGAACATCGAACACCTTATGCTCGACCTGCCAGGCTGCAGTGCTTTTCCACTTTGACCCGATCCCCTGCTCAGCAATCACACCCAGCCAGCACAGGATCGTAAATGCGACGGCAGTGCCGATGGATGCACGAAGCTTCCAGTTCTTTGACAGCACCCATCCAGCCCACGCCAAGCCAAGTGATGCAGAAAGCACGCCGATCACAAGGAACGCGGCACCCACGGGTCCCATATCCAATCCGCTCGCTGCCAACTCGACCATGGGATCGAAATCACCTGAGGAGGTCAGGCCGTTGACGAACTCAATGAAACGTCTTCCCAAGGCGATGCCCATCCACTGGTCTGAGATCACCACGAGAGGAATGAGGCTAATCATCATCCATGGAGCCCAACGGAAAAACCTAGGCGCTGATCGCATGGTCAGTTCGGCCAGAAGAAAGAAAACACCGGTGATCACACCACAGGTAAATATCCTGCCGAGCAGGGCACTGGCTTTTTCCGGCCAACCACTATCCATACCGAGCACGAAGATCACATTACTGGCAACAAGCACGACAAAGATCAGGAGGAAAAAGATGAAATTCACATGCTTTCGTTCACCCATCCATTTGGGGAAACTCGACAGCACCCGTCGGCGATCACTGCGTGCAACGATTGCAATCGTAATGCCCAACAAAAGAATCCCTGCAAAAATATAGAAAAACGGAGCACGCAGGTCGGCGCTCAGGGTTTCATTCATACTCATCACCCATCCGGTGACTCCGAGAACGAAAAGCGTCATGCTCAGTAGCGTCAGCGGCAAATCGCGCTCACCTGACAGCCATTTACAGAACCTCCACCATGATCCACAAATAACGCCGCCGAGGATACAC
>JARFPV010000501.1 GCA_029288115.1 Akkermansiaceae bacterium
ACAATCTTCGTCGGCAGCGTCAGATGTGTATAAGAGACAGCCTGTGCGCACCGCGATGGATATTTGAGTTAATCTCAGCATAATAATGCTGGATCGCCTCCGTTACCTGCCTCGGTGTCTGCGAGGTTGCGGCATTGTCAAGGTAGACAAGCGGCGCCCCCTTGCTCACCTGATCAAGAATCGGGAAATCAGCGCGGATTTGGTTTGGGTCGAATTGAGGCATTGCTTGAGCCGTTGGTTTATTCAAACAGGTTGACGTAAAGTTTGGAAATCACCTCCGGGGAAAGATAAAAATAACTAGCTTCGTGCTCACGGTCTCTTCCCACAGGGAGGGAGTCAATTTTCGCAAAGTAGATCAACCCTCCGGTGGTATGGGCAATTCTGAGTGTTTTCACAGCAGTGCCAGTCTCAGTTCCCGCGTCATTAAACTGCTTTACGTGGATTTTGATCACCGTGTCAGGGGTTTCTATCGCCTTCATCGCATTAGGATGCATGGGGCCAATCCATCGGCTTGCTTCAAGAGATGTGAGCTGCTTAAGAAAGAATTTGGCTCTATTTGGGTTGAGCATGGAAGTAGCATCCTTGCCGCCAGATTTTGCGGTCCACTTGTCTGAAAAGCTCGCATAGGTGAGTTCAATCTCTGGCTCGTTCTTGCGCTTTGCGACGATTTTTTCGATGTCCACGGCAGGTATATGCCACACATGTGATGTGCGCCATTGCCATGGGTAGAGCGCTATCTTGCCGAATGTTTCACTGCTTATTTCCCAGACATTGGGTCGGCCCAAAATACGCGCATAAAGTTTGCCATCCTTTGGTCCTCGCCCGACAGCCATTCGGATGCCCTCGCCGCCAAAGCTGTTAAACCCGAGTAATAATAGCGGGCGTTCCAGCCCGTATGGTGAGAGGTCTGTTGCCGCGTCGGTAACAAACTTCACTATTTTATCCTGGGTGACAGCTGTGATCAGTCGGATCAATGTGTCTGTGTTTGCAGGTCTCCAACCGTCTGCGCGCAGGACTTTCCACATGCTTTGACGGCTTCGTTGGAGCAGGATGTCCTGAAGTCCTCCCGGACGGATGATAATCGTCTTTAACTCCTTGCCATTGAGGTGGGTCATCGTCTTTGACCTGAGGTCATTCACGCCTAACTGCAGAAGTGCGAGGGAGGACGTGCCGGGGATGGCAGCAGACTGGGTAAGGGGGAGGTGAAACACAGTGTCTGGGCGATCGCTGACGGTAGCTAGTGCAATGTTTGAATCTTCCTTGGCGGGGGGTAAATCCGCATGGTGATGTCTTTGGGTTGGCCCGCAAAGTGAATCGATATCTCTTGCGCTTGGCTGGCATCTTCTGCTGCGGTCGGCAGTGTCACACTCGAGCGGTCAACAGCCTCAATGGCATTGAGTCGGGCCAAGTCATTGAACAATTGCGTTTGCGCCTCTGGGTCGACTCGAAGCTTGTTGGGCTTGGTGATCATCCACCCAGCTTTCAGGTTTGGGCGGGAAATGACAATTTCCGACTCCTCGTTTTTGACGCTCAGCCTATCAAGGAATTTTGGACTGAAGTGCAACGGGTGATGATCGCGGAATCTAGCAAAGTCGCTACTGAAAAGTGAATGAATAGCAGCGGTGGAATTCGAAGTGCATATGTATATTTTGTTTTTCTTCTCCCTGTCCGCCAGACGGATGAAAAGCGTCTGTTCTGTGCTCTTTCCGTCGTCGCTTGGAATTTTCCACGCCGTCTTGCGCCCAATGTTGTAGTCGCAGAGCCTCTCACCTTTGCTGTCGAACATGGTGATGCGTATCCTGTCGTCTTCTAGGCCAAAATCCTTGAGATCGACATCATCGCGGTCAATGACATCTCTCACAACGAGGCTGCTAGTAAACTGAAACAGAGCTCTCATATACAACGGGTCCGCACGATCCTTCCATGGTTGTGTTGTCGACCAGAAATGCCCTGTCTGCTTTACGATGACTTTGGTTCCTGTGGTGTTTGCTATGTCGATCCGCCGTGTCTTGTCGAGTTCGTGAGTGTCAAAGAGCTTCTCTCCAACTGTGATCGCGGGAGCACCAAAGATCTTGTCCCGATATTTTTCACCTGTATGCACTATCGCTAGACCACCCAGAAGGGTGGCTAGGATGAGTAGTGTGATGGTGAAAGAAATACGCATGAAGGCAAATTGGCTGAAGGGGGAAAACGTCAGGAGCGTCTCATGTTCCACACAATCATCGCAGTTAGAAGGCTTGCCAAGGGAAGATAAATCAACACCACTTGGCTAATGAATGCGTCATGGGCATCGAGCAGTGTGATTTTATGGCGGTGTAACTTTTTGGGCCCAATGCCGATAAGATCCTCGCGCCCGACGAGCCAATTGACACTCGATTTGATGAAATCGGCTTGCTCGGGACGGGTTTTTCTTGTGGCGAGAAAATCAGTATTGGAAATGACAACCATCTTCGTCACGAGGTCGGCTGTTTCATCTGAGTTGGCTTTTCCTTTTACGACGGCTGCGGCGAGATGCAGGGGGGATGGTGTGTCTTCTTCCTTATTGTATTGGATATCATCTTCCTGGAATCTAGTTTCACCCCAGTATCCGTCGACGGCTCGTATGAGCGACAGCGGGCGGATCCGGCGGTTGATCAGGGTGTCGTCGTTTTCATCGACCTCAAGGCTTGATGAGGATCCTTCAAAAATAGTGGTCTTTCCACCGAGAGATTCGGTGATTTCAGAACCTTTTGCGAACAGAGTCTGAACGTTAGAAATCGTTTGTCCGTCTTTGACTGTCATGATGCGATTCTTGAGCGGTGTGATCCCGTAACTGCGGAGGAACACCTTGAGGTTCGGTAAATCGACTTTTGGGTCGAGTGTGATGAAGAGTGAGGATTTGTTTCTACCCCAATATTCGCTGAGCACCTTGATTTCTGCTTGTGTTAGATCGTATTGAGGCCCGACTAGAGCAAATCCTTCCGCATCAGCGGGGATGGTCTCAGTCTCTGCAATACGTAGGGGGGTAAGTAGTATGTTCTGTTGCCAGAGCAGGCGGGCAAGATTCTGCCAGACTGGATCCTCTCCCTCGATGGCTTCCAAATCAACCTTGTCGGCAGCAAAATAGATACGTCTCGGAAGTCCCTCAATGGCACCGATGATTGAAGAGGTGATGACGTCCTCATCTTGCCATGCTACAATCTTGCCCTGATTGTCCTGAAGGAAAAGATTCGAGATTCGCTGCATGCGCACATGTGCGGTGAGTTTCTGGTGTGAATCTGCCTTGGGATCGACCTTGGCAGTAGTATCGTCTGGAGTCTTGTCAGAGGTAGCAGGCTCAGCCTCACCATCATCTGTTTCTGGCTTGTCAGGTGTGGTTGATCGGCCGTCCACGATGATCATATCCTCAGTGTAGGGCTGCTTATAGGTGTTTTCGATCTCAAGCGTCTGGTCGGTTTGGCGGATGGGATCAATAACCTCCAGTTCGATTTTGCCACCACCTTTGCGCTGGTATTCTTCCAGGAGATTGAACACCCGGGTGTAGTGAGGCGAAGTTCGCCGCATCACAGCGATTACTTTCAGAGGTGTCTCTCGTTTTTGAACAGCGTCACTTTCGAGATACTGCTCTGTTGTATCTGATAGGGTGAAATCTTTGCGCTCGGTCAAATCGTAACGCTGGTGACGTGCGCAACTCAGGTAGTTAGCCGCGATGACAACGATGACAAAACAGATGACTTGAATAGTCAGGTTGATGCTCCTGCCAAGGCGCTCGACGGGACGTGCGGTAGGAGTGGATGATGTTTCGGATTCAGACATGTCTGAGGGAGTAATAGGGAAGCGGGATGATCATGACTTCCAGCGTCGGAAATCGAGAGCGATGTGGGTGAGGAATAGGAAGAATACAGCCATGCTGCCAAAATACACAATGGGTCTTGAGTCTAACAATCCACGTGCGGAATTGGCGAGGTGCTCTTGAATGGATACGTAATGGAAAATCGACACCGCTTGAAATCCTTCACCGGTGTAATAGGGGATAAGGCCAAAGAAAAAATGCATGACCAGTGCTGCAATCGTAATGATGCCAGCCACGATCTGGCTGGATGTGAGAGTTGATGCCAGACAGCCGATAGCTAGGAAAAATGCTCCAATGAGCATCAGCACGGAGTATGTTCCGATGAGGTGACCAGTTTCGTAGGGCGCCTGGCTTCCGGTCACCCATCTGAATATTTTTAGGTGCAGCAGCATGGGAAGCCACAGTAAAGCGTAGAAGCTGAGTGCTGCTGTGTACTTGGAAAAGACAACTTGCGTGGTGGTCACGGGTGCGGTCATCAGGGTTTCCAGAGTTCCTGATTTTTCCTCCTCGGCAAACAACCGCATGGTCAGCAGCGGGAATATGAACAGGAAATAGAACCAAAAGTTCGGTGAGTGAAGTGAAACAAAAATGAAGTTTTCAGCCAACGGTTTGTCCTTCATGAGCTCCAGCGCATGGGTCATGGAAAAACCCTGCATCAGAAGCACCAATGCAAGAACCACCCAGCCGAAGGGCGTGAAGAAAAACTGCTTGAATTCCTTTTTGAAGAGTATGAAAAAAACGCGCATAGGTGGAAAAGTAATCGCTGCACGGAAATAAGGGAATTTTCCCCGCGATGAAAGGGAATAGTCGCTATTCCGCAAGGTTTTCCGGACCAAATGCATCCGGAAGTAGCGCATCCACGCTGGTCTCGCTCTTGAGCTGCCCGTTTTCATCACCCAACCAGACTTTCATGGTCGGGTTGAATTCATTCAGGACTTGGCGGCAGGCACCGCAGGGAGAGCCACCACCGGGCACAGCGATGGCGATAGCTGTGAATTCTTTCACACCCTTGGAAACTGCATTGAAGACAGCCGTGCGCTCGGCACAATTGGTCAGGCCGTAAGAGGCGTTTTCGATGTTGCAGCCGGTAAAAACCTCGCCATTTTTTGCCAGCAGCGCGGCACCAACGAGGAATTTTGAATAGGGAGCGTATGCCGAGTTCCGCGCCTCTACGGCGTGGCTGAGTAGTTCTTCTGCTTCCATCAGGCGAGCTTGGTTGGTGGGTCAATCAATCGAGTCGCCTCAAGGGCGATCTTCATCATTTCGGCAAAGCTTGTTTGCCGCTCCTCGGAGGTTGTTGCTTCGCCCGTGCGGATATGATCGGAGACGGTGCAGATGGCTGCAGCATTGGCACCGTATTCTGTGGCGATTCCATACAGTCCGGCAGCTTCCATTTCGATGCCTAGGATGTTCATCTTCTCCATGGTGTCGAACATTGATGGGTTCGGAGTGTAGAACAGGTCGGCTGAAAACATATTTCCGTTTGTGACAGGGATGTCCAATGAATCGGCTGCGTCATTGAGTGCTTTAAGCAGTGCATAGCTTGCGATGGCAGAGTAATCGTGACCTTGGAACCGCTGACGGTTGACGGCGGAATCGGTGCAAGCCCCCATGCCGATCAATACATCACGCACTTTGACCTCAGGGCTAACAGCGCCGCAACTCCCCACACGAATGAGGTTTTTTACACCATACTCGGTGATCAGTTCCTTGGCGTAGATGGATATCGAAGGGATTCCCATGCCGCTTCCCATCACGGAAACTGCTGTGCCTTGATAGTTGCCAGTGAATGCAAGCATGTTGCGGACTGCGTTGATTTGTTTGACGTCGGAAAGAAAAGTCTCAGCAATGTATTGCGCACGCAGAGGATCACCGGGCAACAGACAGGTGGCTGCAAAATCGCCGGGTTTGGCTTCGATGTGTGGAGTCATAGTTAAGTTTGTTAGTATTCAGTCTTCAGTTTTCAGATCAAGGGCTTTGCCGTGCTCGAAAGGGGAGAGTTGGAAGATTTGAGCGATGGTTTGGGCAATGTCGGCAAAGGTGTTACGGAATCCGAGATCCTTGGGGTTGATGTTTTTCTGATAGAGTAAAACCGGGACATGTTCGCGGGTGTGGTCGGTTCCATTCCACGTTGGGTCGTTACCGTGGTCGGCTGTGAGGATGAGTAAATCGTCGGAACCCATTTTTTCAAACAACACTGGCAGTTGGCGATCAAATTCTTCCAGCGCTTTACCGTAACCACGTGGATCTCGCCGGTGGCCAAAGACAGCATCGAAATCGACGAAATTGGTCATCACGATGCTTTTTTCACCTGCTCTATCCATGGCTGACAAGGTTTCTTCCCAGAGTTCCTGATGTCCCGATGCCCGTTTTTCCTCGCTCATGCCGGTGTGCGCGAAGATGTCGCCGATCTTGCCCACGCCAATGACCGTGCCACCGTCATTGACCAGTTTCTGCAGCACTGTGGGGCTGGGAGGCTCGACAGCGTAGTCGTGGCGATTTCCCGTACGTCGGAAATTTTCGGCTGAGGTTCCCACAAATGGACGTGCGATGACTCTGCCGATGTTCAGCGGCGTAAGGATTTCACGGCAGATCTCGCAGAGCTGGTAGAGGTTTTCGAGCCCAAATGTCTCCTCATGGCAGGCGATTTGAAAAACACTGTCTGCAGAGGTGTAAAAAATGGGTTTTCCCGTGCGCATGTGTTCCTCACCCAGGCGGGCAATGATGTCCGTGCCCGATGAGTGGCAATTCCCAAGGTGTCCGGGGATGTCGGAGCGACTTTCTATCTCGTTGAGTAATTCCTGTGGAAAAGAATTTTCTTTGTCGTGGAAATACCCCCAGTCCCAGAGAGCGGGGACACCGGCCATCTCCCAGTGACCACTTGGAGTGTCCTTGCCCGATGAAATTTCCTTGGCGCAAGCGTAACTACCCAGCAAAACGTCAGCTGGCCTCATGCCATCGGGAAATGATCCAGTGCTCGTGTGATAAGCATGAAGCAATCCAAGCGATGCCATGTGGGGTAACTGTAATGGTTCTCCTTGTTCGGCAAAATATTTGGCAATGTGCCCGAGAGTGTCGGCACCTTCATCTCCAAATTGTTCTGCATCAGAAGACGATCCGATACCAAATGAATCGAGGATCAGCCAGATGACGCGCTTAGTGGACATGATGTTAAGTGCTTATTGTTTGGTGAATAACGGGAGCCGGATCCGGTGCGCTATCCGACACGGTAAACGCTGCTTTTATTTTTTCTGCTGCCTGCTCCCAGTCGTGTTCACTTCGCGCGTGAATCGTCGCTATCGGTTGGTCAGTGGACTCTCCAATGGTGATGAAATCACTCAGTCCAACTGCGGGATCGATGTTGTCTTCAGCGCGCATGCGGCCACCACCGAGTTCGACGACCGCCATGCCAAGCGCTCGGGTATCAATGCTGGAGACGAATCCGGTTTCATCAAGGTGCACAGGTTTGATCACTTCGGCTTTGGTAAGATGTTTGTCTGGTTGCTCAATCAGGTCGCCGGGGCCACCGAGAGAATGCACCATTTGCCCGAAGCGTTCAGCAGCCCTGCCACTTGCGAGTTCTGATTCTAACATAGCAACGGCATCCGCGGGGTTGTCAGTGATTTCCCCAAGCATGAGAAGCTCGGTGCAGAGGGAGAAAACGACCTGCAACAAGCGCGGATTCTGTTGTTCGTTGGTGAGGAAATCTATTGCCTCACGCACCTCGATCGCATTGCCTGCCGTTGATCCAAGCGGCTGGTTCATATCTGTGATCAGGGCGCTCGTTTTCACACCTGCAGCATTTCCGATGTCCACGATGCTTTGAGCGAGTGCCACGGAGTCTTCATGAGTCGGCATGAAGGCACCGCTTCCTGTTTTCACATCCATACACAGACAATCGAGCCCTGCGGCGAATTTTTTCGATAGTATCGAGGCTGTGATCAACGGGATGGATTCAACAGTCGCAGTGATGTCACGCGTGGCGTAGAAGCGCTTGTCGGCTGGTGCGAGGTTGCCTGTCTGTCCGATGATGGCGACGCCGCATTCGCGCACGGTTGCACGGAATAAGTCGTTATCTGGGGTGGAATTGTACCCCGGTATGGAATCGAGTTTATCCAGTGTGCCGCCGGTGTGGCCTAGCCCTCGACCTGAGATCATGGGCACGTATCCGCCACAAGCCGCGAGCAGGGGGCCGAGCATCAGAGAGACGCCGTCACCGACACCTCCCGTGGAATGTTTGTCAATGACCGGGCCGGGGAAATTTTCCTGTTTCCAGTCGAGCACATCACCCGTGTTGCGCATTGCCAGTGTCAGAGCAGCGGCCTCATCGGCTTCCATGCCTTGAAAATAGACGGCCATGCCCAATGCCGCGATTTGCCCCTCACTGATCGATCCATCGGCAATACCATTGGAAAAAAATCGCAATTCATCCGCATTGAGCGGTTTGCCGTCACGTTTTTTTCGAATGATTTCCTGAGGTAACATGGTAGGAGAAAATCTTAGTAATGAATGGCCAGGCGACATGGCCTAAGTAGATACCGAGGATTCCCATGACTCCGGCAAGGGCATTGGGAGCGGGCAATGGCATCTTGAGTGCGGTGAAAAGCACCCCTACGACGAATCCTGTAAACAGGGATAATAGTATGATGGTGAGGTATTGTGGCATACACTACCTCTAAAGCATCCGGTTTGCTAGGGCAAGGATCAGATTACTTTGCCGTTATTGTAGATGGGCTTGCGGCCTCCGGGGGCATGCTTGCTCTGAGTCTGTTACACTATTTGAGCATGTCGAGAATCGGCTGCGGCCATACCCCAAACAGGAAAATACCCAGCGTGAGAACTGCGAGCACACATTTGGTGATAATGGGTACTTCGAGTGGCTTTTCAGTGCGTGGTGCATTCCAATACATCGCTTTGACTACTTTCAGGTAGTAGTAGAATCCGGCAGCAACGCTAACGAACGCGACACTGATCAGCCACCAGCTGGCACCCGAATCGATGGCTGATTCGAAAATACGAAACTTGCCCCAGAATCCTGCTGTTAGAGGGACCCCTGCCAGTGCGGCCATGGCAACAGTCAGGCAGGCGGCCAGTAGCGGGTTTCTAGCTCCAAGTCCGTCGAAAGCATCAATCGTATCGCTGTTTTCCTGATTACGAACCAGAGCAAGAATGAAGAACGCAGCAAAGGTCATTAGCAAATAGACGCCGAGGTAGAATGAAACGGAGATGAAGTCGACCGATCCGATACCCATCAGCAAGAAGCCCGCATGTGCGATGGATGAATAGGCGAGAAGTCGTTTGAAGTTCGATTGCGATATAGCCGCCAAGTTTCCATACAAAAGGGTAGCTCCTGCCATGATGTAGAGGACGGTCTGGAGCTGCGGTTTTACAGGAGATGAATCCATGAGGAAGGGCTGAAAAACCATCATCATGACGATAAAACCAGCTGACTTGGAGGCTACGGACAGATACGCGGTAATGGGCGTTAGAGCCCCTTGGTATACATCTGGAATCCACAGCTGCATGGGTGCTGCGCCCACCTTGAATCCGAAGGCAATCAGCAGCAGGGCCAAACCAAACAACAGCGTGGTCTGGTTGAGGCTGGGTTTGCTTAAGTCGATCGCGGTGAGCTCCATCGTGCCGGTAGCCCCGTAAACCCAGGCGATGCCATACACCAGAAAGCCTGTTGAAAGCGCACCGAGGATCAGATACTTCACACCTGCTTCAAGCGAGCCGACGTTTCTGCGCATGTATGCCACCATCACGTAGAAAGAAATCGTGACGAGTTCAAGCGCTACGAAAATAGAAACCAGATCGCGGGCTGAGGCCATCCACATGAGGCCTGCGCAGGCGAAGACCGGAAGGCAGAAAAACTCACCAAGTGCGGAACCTGTTTCATCGCCTGATGTATATCGGGAGAGGACTTTTTTCATGTCCACTGCCATGAGCAGCACGAGAATGGTGCTCACCAAGGCGATGATCTTGAAGTATCTGGCAGCTGAATCATGCACGTAGAACTTCTCCATCCAGTCGGGGACGACGCAAGCCCGGCATGTGGTCAGTTCGAGGATAAGGATGACGGCAAGACCAGCGGCAGCAATCAGTCCGATACGCGGTTTGTTTCCGTCGGTGAATGCCTCTAGCATCAGCAGAACGATGCCGAAGCCAACGGTGATGAATTCAATGTAATGCGCTTGCATGGAATGAGTCTGAGAGGTTCTCTATGGGACGAATTGTTTACTTGAGAAACTGAAGGATGATTTGCGGATAAATACCTACTACGAGTAAAGTAGCAGCGAGCAAGTATGCGGGGATTTTTCCGCAGATGGAAATGTCCGTGGCGTTTTCGGTGGATTTTACCAACGGACCTTGGAAGGAACTGCGGAATGCGCGCAGCATGTAGACGGCGCTGATGACCACACCCCAGAGTGCGATGATGGTTGTCCATTGAACCCAGCCGAGAGCAATCTGACCTTGGGCGTCCTTCCAGTCGTAGAATCCGGCAAAGAAGACCATGACCTCGCCAGCGAAGTTTGCCAGGCCAGGAAGGCCAATCGATGCCATGCCTGCGAGTCCGAAGAGGAAGGCGAGTGCCGGGGCTGTTTTAGCGAGGCCTCCGAGCTGGGCGATTTCCAGTGTGCCGGTCTTGCGTTCGACGATTGAGGTGAGTGAGAAAAGTAGGGCAATGGAGATGCCGTGGGCAAACATGAGCAAGACGGCAGCGGGTTCGGCGATTTGGTTGTCAACATTGGCGGCAAGCGCGGCGATGGCGAGGAAGATGTAGCCCATGTGCATCACCGAGGAATTACCGAGCATGAGGTCGAGTCGTTTCTGGTTCAGCGTGACCAGACCCACCCAGATGATGTTGCCAAGAAGAAGCACACAGATCCATGGCAGCCAGTGTGCCATTCCATCGGGGGCGACTTTCATCCCGACCACTAACAAACCGTAAAGCCCGAATTTTTTCAGAACGCCAGCGTGGAGCATGGCGACGGGTGCAGGGGCGCTTGCGTAGGCGGGAGCCGCCCATGAGTGGAATGGGAAAAGCGAAACCAGTGTGCCGAATCCGATGATTAGCAGAAGGGCAATTTCGTTCTGATATTTTTCCGCAGCTTTAAGATCAGAAAATGCCCAGCCCTCCATCTGGTTCATTGCAAGGATGAGGCCCGCTAGAAGCACAATAGATCCTAGCGCCAGATAGATGGTGATTTTCCATGCGGCCTCCTTGCGGTTGCCGCGGCCGAGCATGCCGATCATCAGGAAAGTTGGGATCAGCGCGAGTTCGTGGAAGGCGTAGAAGAAAAAGACGTCAGTGGAGAGGAATGCGCCGATGGCTCCCGCCGCGATCAGCAGAGTGCTTGAGAACCAGAGTTTTTCGCGCCCATCAGGACATTTGCCGCTGTAGACGGCGGCAAGAGTTACGATCACGGAGAGGATGAGCATCACTGTGCTGATTCCAGTGAGGCCGAGCGAGAGGTGGATGTTTGGATTTTCCAGGACCTGGAAGCCAGTGTTCCAACATGAGCAGTTCCAAGTGGAGGCAGCGTAGCCGGCGAGCACGACATTAAACAGCGCAGCGCCGAGTGCAGTCTTGCGAGCAGGGGCACCAAAGAAAATGGCAACGGCTGCTAGTAGAGGGGCAAGGATGAGTAAAAATAACATGACGGTGAAAGTATGAATTCGGTGTCCTCTCGGGCTTAGTTAGCAAAAACGGTGAAGTAGATGACGAGCACGGCACCTAGACCCATCAGGTAGGCGTAGCCGGATAATTTGCCGTTTTGGGCGAAATTGCGGAAGATGTTTCCGACTCCTTGAGCGGAGCGGGTGGCACCGCCGACAAGCAGGCCGCCGATGATGAACTCGTCAAAGAAATGCACGATAGCAGCCACAGCATCTTGGAAAATGGTGACCAGTTTTTGGTAGATTTCGTCGAGGTAGAACTTGTTGCGGAACAGTGGGATGCTGAGTGGGTCGGATGTTTTTCCTTTGTAGAGGATGAAGCCTGCTGCCAGTCCAAGAACGAGGGAGACAATCGAGACAATCAGGGCAATGGGAGGATGCTCACGCCCTTCAACCCGCGGGTCTTGCGCGTTAAGCAGTTCTGCAACAGGCTTAAAGCCCGCAGCGATGGCGAGTGCGGCCAGAACAATGAGTGGCACAAACATGATGGGGCCAACTTCTTTGGCGTGGTCTGCGTTTTCTGAGCGAGACTTACCTAGGAATGCGACGACAAAGAGTCGGGTCATGTAAAAGGTCGTAAGGAAGGCAACGAATGCAGCGACCCAGAATAGAGGTGAGCCGTGTGCTGCTGTGAGGATTTCCTCCTTCGAGTAGAAGCCAGCGGTAACGTAGGGCACAGCGATGAGGGCCGCGTAACCAGCGGCGAATGTCCCACCGGTAAGAGGCATTTTTTTCAGCAAGCCACCCATCTTCCAAATGTTCTGCTCGTGGTGGCAGGCAAAGATGACGCAGGCAGAGCCAAGGAAAAGAAGGGCCTTGAACCATGCGTGGGTGTAGAGGTGGAACATTCCGGTGTCGGGCTCAACGAGACCAACGGCCATCACCATGTATCCGAGCTGGGAGAGCGTCGAGTAAGCGAGGATTTTTTTGATGTCGCTCTGCTGGGTAGCCATCAGGGCAGCAGCCAGAGAGGTGATGCCACCTACCCATGCGATAGTGTCAGCTGACCAAGTAGGGATCATGTCGGCACCCACGGAGATATAAAGTCGTGCCATCATGTAAACACCGGCTGCGACCATGGTGGCAGCGTGGATCAGAGCTGATACCGGAGTAGGGCCTTCCATCGCGTCTGGTAGCCAGACGTGCAGCGGAAGCTGGGCGGATTTTCCGACAGCACCGCAGAAGACCAGGAGGATGGCAGTGCCAGCGAGGCAGCTGCATACGGTTCCGAGAGATGCTCCGTCCATATCGGCAAAGACAATCGTTCCGGTGATTCCCCAGAGCATGAGGATGCCGATCATAAAGCCGAAGTCACCGATGCGGTTGACCAGAAATGCTTTTTTGGCCGCATCAGCAGCGGAGTCCTTCTGATACCAGTGGCCGATCAATAGGTAAGAGCTCAAGCCAACGAGTTCCCAGAAGATGAACATCATGGCGAAGTTCGATGCCAGCACGATGCCGGTCATGGAGAACATGAACAGCGAGAGGCAACCGAAGTAACGGGCCTTTGCTTCATCGTCGTTCATGTAGCCGAGCGAAAACACATGCACCAAAAAGCCGATGCCAGTGACCACGATCATCATGCCGGTGGCGAGTTGGTCGAGTTGGTAGCCGATTTCGAGTTTGAAGTTTCCAGCTTCGATCCATGTGAGAGAGCTGGCAGAGTCTTTACCAAGCAATAGGAAAGCAATGATCAAGGTGATGAACACCGACGCAGTGGAGAGCAACGATGAGGCCATCGCATTGCGCTTCAGCCCGAGCTGGATAATAGCCGCGCTAGCGAAGGGAATTAATAGTAAGAACCAAGGAAGATTTTCCATTTTGAAATCAGAAGGAAGAAAATGAATAAATGAGTGTTAGCCTTTCAGTGTTGTCAGCTCGTCAGTATGAATCGTCTGACGCGCACGATACAGTGAGACGATGATGGCGAGTCCCACAGCGACTTCGGCGGCTGCTACGGTGATGACAAAGAAGACAAGCATCTGGCCATCGTAGTCGGGCAGTCCGTCGACGGTGTTAAATCTGGAAAAGGCAACCAGCGTAAGCGAGGCAGCAGCGAGCATCATCTCAAGGCACATGAAGATGACGATGATGTTGCGGCGGATGATGACACCAGCCAGTCCGATGGCAAAGAGAAGCCCGGAAATCATCAGGTACTCGTTGAGCGAGGGTGTGGGTAATGAATCGAATGGCATGACCTCGGTTTATTTGGTGTTTTTCTTGGAAAGAGTGACGCAGCCGATGGTGGCAACGAGCAGGAGCACGGCTACCATTTGCAGCGGGAAGTTGTAGTCGGTGTAGAGTTTGTCGCCGATCAGATGGGTGTCGGGAAGACGCTCATCACTGAGTCGCTTGTTGATCATGGTGCCTTCGTCGAAATTAGCGGCGGCTTGTTTGAGTTCGAGTTGAGGCGCTTTAGGTGAGTCTGGTTGTTTGTTGATCACGCCAGCCAGTTGGATGACGAGAAGGAGTGGGATCACGATGCCTGCTGCCACAGCAGCTGGGCGGAAGGTGTTTTTCTCCTCCTTCTTTAGATCCAGAAGCATGATGATGAAGATGAACAGCACCATGATGGCACCCGCGTAGACGAGGATCTGGAGGATGCCGATGAGGTAAGCATTGAGTCCGACAAAGAGAGCGGCCAAGCCGAGGAAGCTAAGCACCATCGACAGTGCAGAGGATACTGGGTTGCGCATGAACACAACCATGGTGCCACCGATCAGCATGATGGCGGCGAAGATGTAGAAGAGGAAACTGGGCATGGAAAATGGTTAACAGTTAATTGTTAATGGGGGACAACGGCTCTGGGGAGCCGATTATTTTGATTTGTTTGCAGAGCGGTAGAGGTAGTTGATGTAGCCGTTGAGAATTTTAATCGCCGTTTCGTAAATCTTTCGAGCTTTAGAGTAGACGTCATTGGGAATGATCCCATCATCGAGGGAAACGTTAAGGTGATCGAGAGTTTCGGTGAGTGAGCCTCTGGCATTAGAGCAAAACTTCGAATTGTCGAGGTAGTGAAATCGTCCGTATCCCTCGGCGATGTTGGCAGTGACTGATCGGGAAGATCGCTTGAGTTGGTTAGATAGGTCAAATTCCTTTGCTGAAATGAGAGAAGGGATTACGGATTGGAATACATACATGCGCAACTCTCTGGCTGCCTTGTATGCCTCCAAATCCTCGAATGTTGTAATTTCCTGATTCATGTCTCGTGCAACTCTCCAGAGTCTCCAATTTTCCTATTAACCATTAACAAATAACCATTCACTATTTAATTTCGTTCCACTTGTTGACGAGCCCGGTGCGCACACCACCGATTTCGTAGAGGCGTTTCTTGTCGTTGACCATTTCATCGCGCGAGAGTCCGGTCATGGCGTAGTCCTGACGAAGATAGATCGCTTGCTCAGGGCAGACTTCTTCACACATGCCGCAGTAGATGCAGCGGGTCATATCGATATCGAACTCCTTTGGACGTTTTTCAACTTTGGCCCATGGGTCGTCAGATTCAATCTCGCCATGAATGATGGCGATCGCCTTAGGTGGGCAGATGAACTCGCAGAGCTGACAGGAAACGCATCGTTCGCGCTCCTGTTCATCGGTGACTAGCGCAGGTACGCCGCGGTAATGGTCTGGAAGTTGGTCGTCCCACTTCTGCTCGG
>JARFPV010000538.1 GCA_029288115.1 Akkermansiaceae bacterium
CTGCACGTTTTTTTCCTGCGCCTACAGGAGGAACAGCAACTGCATAAGTTCCCTGCATGCACGGCAATCAAGAACAAGCCACCCAGCGTGGTAGTGATACTGGCAGGAGGAATGTAAAGGGACGTCTCACCCTGCTCATCAACCACCACGGAAGGACAACACTGATCTGCACAAGCAGTAGAGTCGGAAGCAACTGCTTCCATATCCGTAGATGCCGCTCATCCAGGGGCTGCAGCCTCTGAAGGCTCACTCTCTTCTGCTGGAGTGGCTACCGGGCTCTGATTCTGTGCTGAAGATGCCTCCGGACCACCTAATTCAACATAAGGAAGAATCGCACCAACGATGATGAATGCGATGCCCAAGCTTCCAACGACCACAATCCATTTTTTAGTATGATATTTGTAGCCTTTTCGCATCATGAAGACCGCAATCGGTATCACGATCAAGGCCATACCCCAATGAGTGGCAGGGTGTGCCCACGCTTTACCAAAAGCAGGTAACGCGATCAAAAGCGCTGGAGTAAGGGCACAGTGAATGGCACACAAAATAGAGGCCCAAATGCCTATATGATCTGCCGTTGAACGATTTTCAAAATTTGAATTCTCTGCTGTAGTATCCATTGGGTGAAAGATTTCTACGGCACTCATATCGAAAAAACCGGTTAACGCAAGTGTTTTGCATTAACAATTTTCTTGCGATTGATCTCTGGCGCTCCTGGATTCTGCAAAACCTCTTGGTACTGTTGAGGGATTCCACCTGAAGATGGAGCTCATCCAACGCCGTGTCTGGGGTTTTGGCGTAGACCCGAGACCCGAAAAAAGCCTTCCTGCTGGAGGAAGGCTTTTAGGAAAATGGAGCGGGTGAACGGATTGCCTTCGCCCGCTCAGGCTGGGCCAGCCTGCGGGAATCCTCCTCCGGATTCCCGTTTGATAGGCAGCCGTGATACACGGCACTGCGTCGTGCGCTCGAACGGTGTTCTCATCCGTTCACCTCGCCAACGAAAAAAGCCTTCCTACGTGAGGAAGGCTTTTGGCTCTTAATCAAAGATTGGGGACATGAGGCGATCAAGCCATCATGTCCCCTATGCTTAATAACCTATATATAGGTCTGAAGGGTTACGACCCCCTTCGTGTAGACCAAGGTAGAGAGCTCGTCATTCATGTCGAGTTAAAGTCATCGTTTGAACCCAAGTGCTGCCCGCGCTGCTTTTGTTCCCGCATCCGCAGCAAGGGCCGTTATCTGCGTAAGGCGAGGCACCTGGAGTCCTTCAGGCGGCCAAGTGTGCTGCACATCCACACCAGACGCTTCCAATGCACCCGTTGCCTGCACAGCTTCCTGCCCGAGTTGCCGGGAGTCGTCAAGGGACGCCATAGTTCCGAACCCTTCCGTCAACAGGTATTCGAGCATCATCATAATGGTATTTGCTCAAGCACCATTGCACGCAACAAGAGGCTCGGGGCGGCCACCGTCAGCCGCATCTACTCCGAGTTCACACGCCGCAAGGCCAGCGAACGGCTCTCGCTGGAGTGCCCCCAATACCTCGGCATTGACGAACACACCCTGCACAAACGGCAACGCTTCAGCACCACACTCTGCGACTTGCGCAACCACCGCGTCTTCGACATCAGGCCCGGCAGAAGTATTGCTGAGCTGGCCTCTTATCTGGGGACACTGCGCGGACGCCACAAGGTCAGGGTTGTCTGCATTGATCTCTCCAGCCCTTACCGCAACATTATCCGCCGCTTCTTCCCCAATGCCAGGATCGTCGCCGACCGCTTCCATGTCGTGCGTATCATCTACCACCACTTCATGAATCTGGCCCGTGCCGTCGCACCCCAGCTCAAAAGCCACCGGGGAGGACTCGCAGCTATGCGCAAAAGGCCTTCACGACTAACACCCAACCAGCAACAAAAACTTCAACAACTCTTCTCCCAATACCCCGCACTCAAACCCATCCACACACAAATGCACCAACTACGCAGACTCATGAACCAAAAACACCAAACCCAGAAACAATGCAGGACACATGCCAGGGTCTTCTACCGGCACATCCACAACCTCAGATACTCGGATCTCAAACCATTGCAAGCACTCGCCCGGACCTTGCTCGACTGGAAGGAGCCCATCGCCTGCATGTGGCGCTTCGCCAAGAACAACGGTATCACCGAGGGCTTCCACCGAAAAATGAAACTCATCCAGCGCCGTGCCTACGGCTTTAGAAACTTCGAAAACTACCGCCTACGCGTCATCGCCCAGTGCGGATAACCCAACCTCTTAACTATTCAAAAAAATGCCTCGTCCCCAAACTTTGGTGTAGACCCAAAAAATGCCTCGTCCCCAAACTTTGGTGTAGACCCAGGCTTTTAAGAAAATGGAGCGGGTGCACGGATTCGAACCGTCGACATCGACCTTGGCAAGGTCGCGCTCTACCACTGAGCTACACCCGCATTGAGTGTTTTTGGTGCACCAATCGCTAGTCGGCTGGCGCGCGGGCAGTTATTTACACCCAGACCTCACGCTGACAAGCCAATTTTTTGGAAAAAATGCACATTGTCGCACTTGGTATTTGGAATTTGTGACTGAGAACTTAAAACCTCCTCCATGGACATTCTTAGCGAGATCATGGAACACAAGCTCACCGAGGTGGAGGCTATCCTGCCCCATCTGGAAAAATACCGTGCAGCCGCGCTATCACGTAACGACTTTGGAGGCTTCCGCTCAGCCCTCGACCGAGGACCGGACCGGCTCGGCATTATTGCGGAGGTGAAACATGCTTCGCCGTCGGCCGGCGTCATCGATCCAGACTTCGATCCGCTCCGCCAGGCGCGCATGTACCTCGACGGCGGTGCCAGCTGCATGTCTGTGCTCACAGATGAGAAGTATTTCAAAGGATCTCTCGCTGACCTGACGAAGATCTCTCCCATTTCAAGCATACCGCTCATCAGAAAAGATTTCATCCGCCACGAAATACAAATTTACGAGGCCATCATTTCCGGGGCCGATGCCATTCTGTTAATTGTCGCGGCACTCGATGACGAAACGCTGCACCGCCTCTATAAGGAAGCCAAGGACTTCCAGCTCGATGTGCTCGTCGAAGTACATGATCTGGAAGAAATGGAACGCGCCATCGATCTGGGTGCCGACCTCATCGGCATCAACAACCGGAACCTGAAAACCTTCGAAACCGACCTCGCCACGACCGAAAAACTCGCCGAAGAAGTTGGCGACGATGTGCTACTCGTCAGCGAGTCGGGTATCAAGACCGCTGCCGACTGCCTACGTGTCCTGGAAGCCGGAGCCAATGCCATCCTGGTCGGAGAAACCCTGATGCGATCTAACAACCCGGCAGAGACGATGCAGCAGTGGCTGGATATCAGGGTGTAAAGCCGAGACGCTTTCCCAATCAGCTCCACAGGATTAACGGCGACGGCGGAAGGCGAGACCGAGAG
>JARFPV010000128.1 GCA_029288115.1 Akkermansiaceae bacterium
CCGTTAGACGGTAGTAGTGGCCCGACTCTTTCTCATTACCTTTGTAGGCGCCTGCACTCGGCGGACGAAAATCTGAATACAGGCTCTTACCGCCCCATGCGGCCTTGATGATCAAAACAGGCTCGTTGAGTCGCTTCCCAACGGTCATTCCAAAGGCTAATTCCGGTCCAATCTTCGTTTCATCCGCACCAAATCCCGCCGTGAGGGCCCCCTCCTTCAAGCCTTTTGACGAGAGATAGGAAATACGGACATTCTCAAACACCTTGGGCGAGCCGTCCTTATTTTGCATATCTTTCAGCCATGGTGCCGTCTTCGGATCCATCCCGATGTGCTCCATTGTCGTGATTTTCGCGTGGCCCTGCATGTTGGATTGTCCGACGAGAACAAACACCTTGAGCGGTTTTTTACCCGCCACTGCAGATCCATGGGTCATAATCAACAGGCTCGATATACACAGCAGCATCGGCAAAATACGCAACAGAAAGGAAAAGTGAGTTTTCATATCACTTGATTTACTGAGCATTCACACCGATTCTTCCAACCAATCACGTAATGAAGCATTCCGAGGCCAAACTGAAACTTCAACAAACCCCTCATAAACCGGGTGTTTACCTGATGAAGGATCGTCTCGGCGGCATCATCTACGTAGGGAAAGCCAAAGACCTTCGAAAGCGAGTCAGCAGCTACTTCATGCCCTCGCGAAAAATGCGCTCGGATTTAAAAACACGAGCACTGATAGACAGTATCTGCGAATTTGACTTCCATGTCGTCAAAAACGAGCAAGAGGCATTCATTCTCGAAAGCAAACTTATCAAGCAGTACCGCCCGCGCTACAACGTGATGCAGCGCGATGACAAACGGTTTTACATGGTCAAGGTGCAGCTAGACGCCCCCCTGCCCCGCTTTATTCTTACTCGGCTCAAAAAAGATGACGGGGCACGCTACTTCGGTCCGTTTGTGCATTCGGTTGCGCTGAAAGCCACGCTCGAGTGGATCAACCGGGAGTTTGGGCTTCGCACCTGCCGCCCCAAAAGCCCTGGGGAAAATGATTACCGCCACTGCCACGCCGATGTTATCAGGAAATGCAGCGCACCATGCATCGGGAATATCTCAGAAGATGAATACCGCCAACGCATCGACGATGCCGTCAATTTGTTAGAAGGAAAGGGCAAACGCGATCAACTGAAAGGGCTACGCGAAGAAATGGAAAAAGCCGCGGAAAAGCTACAGTTTGAAAAAGCAGCCAAACTGCGCGACATCATCGATAACCTGGAAAAAACACTCAGCCCTAATCGAAGCTTTGTCCGTGGCAGAGGCGTTCCCAGCACAGTGAAACCGACCGAAGACCTCGTTGAACTTCAGGACGCCCTCGCCCTCGCCGATCCATTACACATCATGGAATGCTTTGATATTTCAAATGTTTCGAGCAATCACATCGTCGCCTCCATGGTTCGTTTTGTTGATGGTGTGCCCGACAACCAGGGATACCGGCGCTACCGCATCAAAACAGTCGAAGGCCAGGACGACTTTGCAAGCATGGCGGAAGTAGTGAGAAGACGATACTCACGAATTTTATCAGAAAACAATGTGGTCGATTCCGAAACCCAGGAGCAACCACTTGAAGCACTGCGCAGGCTTGCACGCGAAGGGAAATCGCCACTCCACCTGCCGGATCTCGTCATTGTCGATGGCGGCAAGGGGCAGCTGGGTATGGCTGTGAAGGAACTCACACGGCTCGGCTTGCACGACCTCCCTGTGATCGGTCTGGCCAAGCAACACGAGGAGATTTTCCGACCCGGAGACAGTGAGCCGCTACTACTGCCCCACGACACTGGCGCACTCAAACTACTCCAACGTATCCGCGACGAGGCTCACCGGTTCGCCAACAACTACAACGAACTGCTGCTCCGTCGACGCGTACGAGAGAGCTTGTTAGACGACTGCCCGGGCATGTCCCCCAAGCGCAAGGAAGCTCTCCTTCGCCGCTTCGGCTCAGTTAAACGTATTCGAAAAGCCAGCGTCAAAGAACTCGAATCCGTGCCAGGCATTGGCAAAAAAACTGCCGAGCAGATGGGTTCCTGGTTGAACAAAAAAAGGTGACCGATACCCCAGTTAGCTATGAAATCGCTGTTATTGCTAATGATCCTTGCCATGCCCCAGTCGGCCATCGCACAAGCGATTGACAATGAACCTTTCGCAGGACCCAAGATAGAGCAATTCCCTTGGAAGCTCGTTAAAATTTCAAAAGTGGACTACGTGTCCATGGTACAGGTCGAGCAATTCTATCGATTCGACAAGATACAGCGCGACGGCAAATCCGTCCTCCTCAGCACCAACGATGCCGAAGCCCGTTTCGAGGTAGGCAGCCACCGATGCAGCATCAACAAGGTGCAGTTCATTCTCTCTCACCCCATTCAATCCAGGATAAACGATCCCTCGGCATACCTTTCGGCCCTTGATCTGAAGGACTTACTCGATCCTGTGCTGCGCCCGAAACACATCCAAGGCGCCAAGAATTTCAATACTGTCATCATTGACCCAGGACACGGAGGCAAGGACAAGGGCGCGACCGGACTGGAATCCCAATACACACTGATACTCGCCAAATTACTCAAGGCAGAGCTTGAAAAAAAGGGTTTCAGGACAGTTCTAACACGGCAAGGCAACGTATCAATTCCTCTGGGGGATCGAGTGCGTATTGCCAATGCCCATGATAACGCGATCATGATCTCACTGCACTTCAATGCTTCTCCAAAACCCCAGGTGAACGGGATGGAGACATACACAATGAGTGCCCGTGTGCCCAGACCAGCGAACCGATCAAGCGTTGCTTTAGCCGCCGCGGTGCACTCCCGGGTGCTACTCGACCTGAACCAGCCAATTCCCGATGGAGATTTCAACACTACTGACCGGGGCATCCGTCGGGCACGGTTCAACATCCTCTCAGAGTGTAAGCACCCGACGATTTATCTTGAGGCAGGATACCTAACAAACAAAGCAGAGGCAGCCAAAATTAAAAACCCAGCCTATCAGCAGCGACTCGCCAGTGCGATAGCACGAGGCATCGAGGCCTACCAAGTCACCCTGCAAAAAAAATAATCACTCCGCCGCGTGCTCCAGCGCACGCTGCTTCATCTGGGTCGCCATCAGGTTGAGCGCATTGGCTCGCGTTGGAGCAAGATGCTCCTTGAGACCCGTCTGATCAATAAATGACATGTCTGCCTGGAGAATCGCATCGGGCTTTTCGCCATCGAGCACCCTAACAAACAAAGCGATCATTCCCTTGGTGATCAGGGAATCGGAATCGGCTTCATAGCGCATCACACCATCATCAAATTCCGCATCCAACCACACCTGCGACTGGCACCCTTTGATCAGACGATCTTCGGTGTGCTTATCCTGCGGCATGGGGGGCAGTTTTTTCCCCAGTCCAATCACGTACTCGTAACGCTCTGTCCAGTCCTGGAAAAGCCCCAGCTCGTCGAGCAGTTCGCGCTGTTTAGCGGCAATGTCCATTAGCCTTCCTGAATCATCGGCAGGATACGTGCAACACGCTCCTTCATTTCCTTACCGGGCTTAAACTTAACCACGGCACGTGGCGGAATTTTCATGTCCTGGCTAGGGTTCTTTGGGTTACGACCCACCTTACCCTTCATCTCACGCACCTGGAATGAGCCAAAGTTTCGCATAACCACTGAATTCCCTTTAGCGAGCTCACCAGTGACAGTATCGAGGAGAGTTTCCAGAACATTGAGAACCTCCGCCTGGTTAAGTCCGGTCTTGTTGCTGAGCTTGGTTACGAGATCACGTTTGGTTATAGTTTCCATGGTATGTGTAAAATCTATTGAGATTGGCCGAAGGGCATAATCAGTGCGCGTTTTCAAAACCACAGTACGGTGGAATTGTCCCGCAAAAAATGCGCCTAATTGTGATCGTTTACGTCTCTCTGAGCCAATCGTTGTTCGATCTCACCAAGCAAGCGTTCCATTTCGGGCATCGCGACCCCCAACTCACGCGCGCGGCGTAACGGCTCACCCCAGATCGCGTCTACCTCAACCTCCCTGCCCTCGATATAGTCGATCATACTGGACGGCCTGTATGCTTTCATCGGTCGGGTGATCCCGATTTGGCGTTCCAGAAACGCATCTTCGATCGTGTGGCCGAACTTTGCCGCCGCCTGCTGTATCTCAGACATGATCCGCATGATACGCTGTTCCATACCCGGGATGGCTAACAGTTTCTCCGTATCCACACCACCTTCCGATACAGCCAGCCCATTGAATGGCACATTCCAAACCAACTTCATCCACTGCGCTTTTTCCAAGTTGTCCACTCCCTGGCACTCGATCTTTGCCCTGCGTAAAAATTCCACCAAACTGCTCAGTTCATCTGTTTCTCCAGGCTGATATTTGCCCACGCGAACCAGACCCGAAGCCGAATGGCGCACGTGCCCCGGCCCTATCCGGTTAATACATACAAAACACAGTCCACCAAACACACGCCAAGCACCAAACAGTTCAGCAAGGCACTCAACGTTTCCCAGTCCGTTTTGCAGTGTAAGAATGTGAGTCCGACTACCTAGAAGCGGGGTCACCACCTTCTTGTAATGAGCGTTGGATGTCGCCTTCCACGCTACAATCACCAAATCCACCGGACCGATGTCCTCGCTTCGCTGAGCGCAGTGGATCGATTTCAGTCGTGCGTCCCCGGCAATACTCTCGATGAGCAATCCCTCTCGTGCCACGTGGTCGTAGTCGGATCGCAAGAGAAAATGCACATCGTTGTATGTACTGGCGAGCCTTCCTCCGTAGTATAGACCTACGGCACCCGCCCCCACGATGGCAACTTTGTGGTATCTCGCGCCCATAATTATACAAAATGCATTTTATTGGTTCTTTTTCTGTAATTTTTACTTGCAGGACGCTAAATATTGTTTGAATATATAGCCGCGCTAGGGGGAATCCAGGTGGCGCATCACACACACACACACCTCCCCCAGATCAGCCCTCCCCCATTGGAGGGCTGGTCAC
>JARFPV010000592.1 GCA_029288115.1 Akkermansiaceae bacterium
GAGTGAGGTGCTCAGCGCTTGAAAGATTTTTTTGGTATCAGAGACGAGCCTCAGGAATTAGGTTTCTTCTTAGCAGCAGGATTTTTGGCACCCGGTTTCTTGGCCCCAGGTTTCTTAGCAGCAGGTTTTTTGGCCTTGGGCTTTTCGGCAGGTGCCTCCTTGGCTTTGGGCTTTGGTGCTGCAGTTATACCGTCATTAGAAGGAGCATACTTTTGGAATTTCGTATGGGTTGCCTTGAGAGGCAATACCTTATCGAAGCCTGCCTGCTTATAGAGTTTTACCAGAGCATGAGCTTCCATCAAACGGAGGTAACCGACTGAGTTCGGGTTCTCGTCCTCGGTTTTCCAGAACCGGATAGCCTGCTTCACCCCTTCGTCACGATCATATAGCGCTAAAGCATTACTGGCTGCATTTACCACAAGTTCTACGGACGCGGTAAAATCGGCGCTCATCACCGAGTTATATGCAATCAATGCCTTGGGAATTTGATTCGGGTCCTCTTTCGAAAGGTTGTCCAGTGCGAGCCCATGGCAATAGGAAATCTGGGCACGTTGAGCTCCAGTCACCTTGCGCTTTTTCCATGCTTGCGCGAGACGATCAAGGCGATCCCAGTCCTTCAGACGGACAGCCTCCCAGAAGGCGTTCACCTCGAGTTGCTGGAGATGCGTCTCACGAGTCAGTCCGGTCTTGAGATACTTTTCCATTTCCTGACTTAGGGCAGAAAAGTCAAACATTCTTCGGCTACACTCCATTTTGTAAAACCCAGCCAGGCTTGAGTAGTTGTTCGGTGCTGTGTCCATGGCTTTGAACATCTTCTCACATTCCTCGAACTTCACCTTAGCCTCAGCATACTTTCTACCATTGTAGAGAGACATTGCCTCGATGAATATTTTAGGCTGGATGAAGTAAATTGACTCAAGCCGCGGAGCGCGAACACGCGCAATGTTCAAATCCTGTGGAGTCAATTTATAGGTCAGTATTCCAGTTTTATAGCTAAGCACGATCACATCTTCTTGGGACTGATCACTGAACATAAGTCTGGCTTTCGCATCCTCCGCTTGAGCTGAACTCAAGGGCAACCATATAGCGATGGCCGCGAGAGATAATTTAAGGTAATTTTTCATGGTGATTTTTTCTCGGTTTAAATTTACTGGTTACCAATATGAATATTTGTATTAGCGACCACGGTTTGACTTACGCTCTTCCTTGACCTGCGCCATTGTCTTCACCTGCCCAGAGGTTTCATATTCCTTTGTCAGAGCGGCAACCTCATCCCAGGCATCTTTTTCAGACTCTGTAATCTCGGTGCTGTTTTCACGAATCTTGCGAGTGGATTCGACATACTTATATCCAATTTTCTCATAAGCTTGCTGGCGATCACCTATGGTCAATTTCTTGCCTGCCACTTCCTCGCCTTCGTTCAGGTTCCGGTCCCAAAGGATTTCCATTACTCTCTTGGTCGCGGGGGCTGAAATCCGGATGTATCCGGTATAGCGCGCATAAACCATGCCGTAGAACACAAGGGCATCATTAAACTTCTTGCGCTTGTCAAACGACTTCGCAAACAGATAGCTGACCTGAGCAGCCTTCTTGCTGTGCTTCGCATCGAGATAGGCACGGGCATGTTTTTCAACAGCATCCCAGTCCTCAATCTTGTCGCTGATTTCAACCATGCGGAACATGGCATTTGCCTGTGTGGCAGCGTCATCTTTGGCACGCTTGACAATGTCATCGAGCATCTGGACGGCATCCTTGTTATCAGCAACGCTGTCGGATCGACCCTTAACATCGGCAATACCCAGCATCGCCTTGAACTCGAGTCCGGTTTTGTCTTTGCGAGTCATTAATTCCTCATAATAAGGCAATGCTTGCTTGGGAGCTGATGTCTTTTCTCTCAAGTAGTCACCCACACGGATCAGGACGAAGTTTGTCAGGTCTTTTGGTTGAAACTCGGTTTTTAAATCACGGAACAAGACACCAATATCGGCCTTGTAACGCATCACGAGATCTTCATTTTTTTCTTTTTCAGCTTTCTTGATCTGATCTTCAAAAACGCCGATGATCGCGATGCGCAGCAGTGCCAGCGTGCGTTTGTTAGCTAGATCGATTCCCGGGAAATTGTAGTAGAGCTTTTTGAGCATCTCTGGCGTGTTGCCTTTTTTCTCCAGGAAGGCATCCGAGTAGGCGTTAACAACTTCCTCGAGGTAGAACTGCCTTTCTTTGCCCGCTAGTTCAGTGATCATCGCCTGAAGGTTATCCAGCCCTTCCTGCTCTCGGTCGACAGATCGCATCGCAGGCATCGCATAGACGACCACTTGTGGTTTGTAAGGAGAATCCGTGTATTCCTTCATGAACTTATCATAATAAGGAATGGAGTCTTTAAGGCGCGGATTGGGGGCCTTTTTCTTCCCGCGAGTTTCGGCTCCAAGCATCCCGATGAGATAACTGAGAGCCTCTCCCGCCACGATCTTATTTTCGCCTTTCTCGGCGGTATTGAGAGCGAGGATGTAGTATTTCTCCGCATCATCATACTCGGCACGGCTTTCAAAAATATTCCCCTTCATGTTGTATGTCATGTCGATGACAGCACTGGCGGCAAATTCACTCTCCAGGCGATTGAGAATAACGAGCGCCGGATCATACTCACTTTCGGCAAAGTGGCAGTTCGCGCGGTCATAGAGCGCGAAGGGCAGGTAGATATTCTCACGCGGATCGGGGTAGGCCGAGAGGAACTTGTCGAGCAGCTTGGCGGCCGCGCTCCAGTACTGCAGGCGCGAGAGGTTGGACCCCTGGAAGTAGAGCGCCGCCATCTTGAACTGGCTCTTCGGGTAGGTCTCCACGTGCTGGTCGAGGAGGGGACGCGCCTCGTCGTATTTCCCGGTGTAGTAGTAGCTCCCCCCCAGGACGTGCAGGCAGATATCGTGCTGCTTCGAGGGCTTGCCCAGCTTGGGAAGCATGATGGTGGCCACCTCGATGC
>JARFPV010000059.1 GCA_029288115.1 Akkermansiaceae bacterium
CCCCCCGACCACTGACTTATTTTTCCTTTGCCTAGGAACCTGATACGATCCACCGAACCCGCCTCATAACCGTTGAATGGTTCATGGATTCTTAGTCGCTCAGGAGTCGACCCTGCATCCTCAACACGGGTGCCGTAATGCTTTTCGATCACATCTGCGACGCCGTCGGCATCGGTATCTGGAAGCACAGGGTCGACAGGCACTCGCAATCTGTTCGCCAGGTAATCTGTTGGCTCGACCGCACCCGCCATCATCAGACCAGCTTCCTCACCACGCACAAAATGGTCTGGTGCGCCATCGGTCTGCGCTTTGACAAGGCCATCAATCACATGAACTTCAGTCTTGGCATCCTGTCGGCTAACGGTGACGAATCGGGTGCCGATATCAACAAGCTTCCCTTGATCGGTGTGGATGACAAATCCGTCAGCGTAGTCGGGTGCATATGTTTCAACGCGACCGCTGTGCAAAAATACATCCGCAGGCCCGTCGAGCCTTAACCGGGCCGGACCGTTCACGTCAAGGCGCGCACCACCGGTCATGGCGATGGCGATGTTTGCGTGAGCCGGCACCTGAATTTCTTCCGTAGAAAGCGACATACCGATACGCAGTCCTGATGCGTCAGCAATGCCGCTAGCATCCGAAATAGTTGCCACGTGCTCGGCAACCTGTGCCTGCGCGGGATCTGGTTTTGACTGGTTAAAGATCATCCACCCGACACCAAGCAGCACTGCAATGCATGCTGCGAGAGCGATGATGACGGATTTGTTACCGGAACGGTTCGAGGTATTCGCATTGTATGGGTTAGGTCTTCCGGCGTGTGGTGCTAGGGCACCGGATGCAGTTGCTACGCTTGGGGTGAGCGGTGTGTTTAGCGAAGCATCCGGTGCCAAACTCTCAGCAGATTGTTCCGCAATCTCGGGATGAATCGCTTGCACCGGGAGCAGACCGTCCTTCATTTCTAAAGACACGTCCGTGAGTAAGGTCTCAAGGTAGGCGTCGATATTTTCAGGTGATTCCTGTAAAGCACTCTGGAAGTCACGCAGCTCCTGCTCGGAGGCGTCATCGTTCGACACACGGTCGATCCAGTCTTGCCAGTCGTGACTCATCGTTGATTTCGTTACCAGTATACAGGCATCTCGGGCGTGGGTTACGAAATTTTTCGTCCCGCGCGGCGGTTACCCGATCGCATCCTCTCGCTTAAGCCGCCTGATCACGCAGTCCTTGAGCTGCTTGCGTGCGCGGAACAGCTTCTGCTTGATGGCTCCAATACTCGTTTGTAGCTGCTGCGCCGTCTGCTCCAACGGAGTTTGCTGCTGGTATCGGCTCTGGATGAGAAACTTCGCCTCATCCGTCAGCTTGAGCAGACATTCTTTCAGCGCTACCAACCAGTCGTCCACATCGTCCGCCTTGTCCTCGGCACCATCAGCAAGGGATTCAAGCAAACCGGTATCGAGTGTCGTCCACTGCTTCTTTTTGTATCGGCTTAGGTAAGAAAGGCATTCAAATCGCGCGATGGTAAATGCCCACGCCTTAAAATTTGTCCCCGGCTCGTAGTTGTCCCTTTTCCGGTAGAGCACGATGTTAACATCCTGCAGCGTGTCCTTGGCGTCGTCAGGATTAAAAACCATCGACCGAATAAAGTAGTAGATCCGTTGCTGGTGCTCAGTCACTAAACGATCAAACGCAGCGTCCTCGCGCCGTGAGCGGGACGGGGGATTGTTTTCCTGATGAGGTGTGGACATGGGGTAACGGTATTCGATCCGAGCGTGTCTATCAGTAGACACCTGCCAGAAGCAGCTCACAAGGCAAAAAACAACCCCGGCTCCGATGGTGGGAACCGAGGTTGGGAAAGGGGGCTCCTGGAAAATTATTTTCTTCGACGCAAAATCAAAGCGAGTCCACCAAGACTGAGAAGGGCTGAGGATGATGGCTCGGGGACGGTCGTCACGGTATCAAAACCTTCGAAACCGACAGTGGCGATACCCGGGTTTCCACTAGGGATTCCTGCACTGTCGAGAGCCTCATCAGAACGGAATGCGTTAGAGTTATTCAAATAGGTGGCCACGACACCAAAGCTGTCCCCCGG
>JARFPV010000379.1 GCA_029288115.1 Akkermansiaceae bacterium
CTCCCTGATCCGCCGTCCTATTCTGCTGTGCGTGCCCTCATGGCGACTCTTGAAAACAAGGGCATGGTGAAACATAGCAAGGATTCGCGCCGTTATATTTACAAGCCTGCGATCACTGAGAAACGTGCCCGCCGTTCTGCCATCTCGAATTTGCTCAGCACGTTTTTTGATGGAAAGCCCGATAAGCTTGTTGCTGCCCTGCTCGACCCTAAGGACATGCAACTCGACAAAGAGGAGATTAAAAAAATCCGAGACGCGCTCGATAAGTAGCACCTAACCTGATGAATATTGCTATCACCAGCCTTCTGATATCACTGCTCGCTGCGGCGTGTGTTTGGTTGATGGGGAGGCGGGATCCAGGTGGAAAGCCGTGGCTCACCGTGATCTGTTTGGCAATCTTGCTATTGCTACCAGCGCTCACGTTGCTGCCGAAATGGCATATGGACCTGTTGGGAAGCGTTAGTGGTGGTGGATCGGTTTCCCACTCAACTCCGTGGTGGCTATTCGTCTGGATAGCGGGATCGGGTTTGATGCTGTTACGTATTATTATTAACCATCTGGCACTCAGGAGCTGGGTGGCTGACAGTGTTTTGTTGAATTCGGCATCATGGCAGAAGGCACTCCGTGAGTCAGCTGCCAAGATAGGGCTGCGGGCATTGCCGGAGCTTCGCATGAAGGTTGGGCTTTCCTCACCTGTAGTGACTGGTATTCGCCGCTCTGTGATCCTGATGCCACATCATGCCGACCAGTGGTCAGAAGATACACGGGAGATGGCAATACTTCACGAACTGGGTCACCTTCAGCGAAAGGATCTTTGGGTACGTTATGCTGCCGATATTGCCTGTGCGTTGCATTGGTATAACCCACTTGTCTGGTGGATGCGTGCGAAGTTACTCAGTCAGTGCGAGTATGCGTGCGATGCCCATGTGATTGCCTCCGGTGCTGATGCTGGGGACTATGTGCGTGCGCTTTGCGATGTGGTGGAAAATGCGATGAATCAGCCGGATGTCACGGCGCGCCCATGTGGTGTCTGTGCCATGGCAGACCATGCTCCTCTGAAGACACGGGTTGCCCGATTGATGCACGGTTCTCGTCCAGGAAAACCCTGGCTTGCAGCGATCGCCGCATTATTCACAACAGCCACAGCACTGGGGCTGACTCTAGTCCGCCCTGCCGTGATCAGCGGGGGTGGGGATAGTGAGCCTGCCGAGTATTCCCAAGAGGAAATTGATGTGCGTCACAGTGCCAATCCGTTTCCCGGGAATGACTAAGTGCCGGATCGATTTTTTCGGTTCTGTTTGAGGAAACGCCGCAACTCACTTGTTAGGTTACTTAGCTCGTTAGAGGTGTCTGTGGGTGCTCCAGCAGGATCAAATCTCAGTCTTGAGTGCAGTTCATTGATCCGCTTCAGCTGCCCGTGTAGCACAGGGTAGGGTAATGAAAGTCCGAGCATCCAGCGACAAAGTGGGACGCCGCTTGGGCGATGACCTAATCTCTTGGCGATCAATGGCTCAAGTTTGTGCAGTGAAGTGACTGTCATGTCCTTAGGTCGATCATAAACGCGTTGTTTTTTCGCTTCCTTGCGTTGCCGCGAGTGCCAAAGCCTCCAGCCGATCCAGAATAGCAGCAGAGTGATGATGGTGCCAACAGCAATGGCTACCTTGGTTTTGTTTGCTTCTCTGGTGCGCCAAATCAAAAAGTCCTCACGCACTCGCTGCCACCAATCGATCAGCTTGCGCTGCCAGTCGGGTCTTCCCAACATATCCATCTGATGCCAGGCTGATGGTGTTAGATCCACATCCTCCCACTTGCTGACCACTTCACCGTGGGTATTTTTTTCCTGCACCCATACCCGACACCACGCGTGGGCATGGTGGCCACGCATCACCCACTCATCTCGGTCGGAGTTCCGTTCGTTGACGGAGAATCCGACACAGTAGCGCGCGGGTACGCCAGCCTCCCTGAGCAGTAATGCCGTGGCGGTGGCGAAATACTCACAGTGGCCAGCGCGCGTTGTTTCTAAAAACATTCCCACTGCGCTACTGCGCCTACCTCGCTCCACTCCGGGAGTCTTCAGATGAGTCGTGTACTGGAACTCATTGCTGAAAAAATCTCTCAGAATGCTGATCTTGGCACGTGTGCTGAGCCCTTCTTGATTGAGCCCAAGTCGGTTGGCAATACGTGATATGGCCTCCTTTTCCTGGGTCGGGACATGGAGGTCGAATTCCTCCACTGGATCATTTTCGGTGGTTGAGATCTCACCGGTCCAGACCGTGTAGTTGATGACGTGGTTCTCTGGGTTGCCGATACGGACAGTACCTAAGGAGTTTCTGCTGACCGATGGTTCCTCGCCCAGATCGCCATAGGCCAGCATGTTTTCCGGTAGGGGAATCGGGTTGTTTTTGATGTGGGAATCCACCTCGCCGATGATGTTGAGATCACCTGATTCAGATAACTGGAGTTTGGAGTCCTGGCCAAATGTTCGGGTGTCTCGATCTTGGAAGGCGCTGACCCGAGTGTCCTCGGTGAAGTCATCCTCAAGCAAGGGGTCGCTGCCTGGAGGTGGGTTGAACTCATGAGTCCATCGTGCCAGTGAATATCGGTTATATACTGCTGTTCTGAGCAGAGCGGGCACGTTACCCTCATGAACAGTCATCCGCCAGAAAATCCTCGGGCTGAGTTTGAGTTTGCCGAGTTTACCGATGCTAGTGCGCGACTCATTGGTGTATGTGCGATGGCCGCCACCGCCCTCGCTCTGTGCGCCGGTAAAGTAATGGTAGAGTTTGAACATACTCCACTGTCCGGCAAATCCAAGTGACAGACTGATAGCCAAGGCAAGCGACCATGCCCATGGCCGAAACCCGCTCTTGCGCACGTAAAAAAACAAACAGGAAGCAGTCATTAGCGAGAGCCCGATGAAATGGTGGGTGTCGTGCCGGCTTGCCATTGCTGTGGCCAGAATGACCACGGAGATGTAGAGATATCCGGTATTAACCATCCGTGGCGATGTGTGTCGCCCTTGTGCGATATCCCTGTCCATTTTCTTGCGGGCAAAAAACGAAAAAGTGTTCAGCGGGATTTTCGATGCCTTGCCGTAGCGCTGTGCAAGTTCGAGTGGGAGCAGTATCAGGGGTGCCCAAACAAACAGTGTGTGCAGCCTGCCTGCCTTAACACCATTGATCCATGCAAGAATGGCGATAAGCGCGCCAATCAAGATGGAGAACTGCCATGCCCTAATGTAAGAGCCGCGGTTGAAGTCCCATCGCAAAGTTGTCCATGATCTTGATTCTAACAATATTGCGGCAAATAATCCCCACGTAGGGTTTCCGGTCAGTCCGCCCCATGCTAGGACGATAACACCGGCGAGAAGGCGTGGTGGGGTGGGATTCACGGGAGTCAAGATTTAGTGCTCGTCATTAGGTCTTCCTGGATGTGGTCGGCACGAAGCCACTGCACAGGTGCTGCCGTGGGAAAAGTGGCATGTTTTTTTCTGGCAGCATCAAGGTCACGGC
>JARFPV010000400.1 GCA_029288115.1 Akkermansiaceae bacterium
ACCACCGCCAGCTCAGAGCCAAAGGTAACAAAATAGTTCAGATCCAGAATAGCGACCTGCTTGAACTTGAAGCGGAACATTTCTTCAACACCACCATTCTTGAGCATCTCCTTGTTCACGCGGTAAATCTGGGAAACCTGAAAAGCAAACAGGAGAGCCAAACCTACGTAGATGATGTTAACCGTCGTCTGACCTAACAAACCAACACCCGTGGGCGACAGCTTCCATGCCAACACAGCCAGTGCCAGATACATCGGCACGGTCATCAGTAGCAGGAAATAGAAGTCCCGCGGCGTGCTGACTTCCATGCCCCCACTCTTCTTCGGCTTGAAATACGTCGATCCCTTAGGTGTGTCCCGTGCCACAATGTAGAAAAAGACACCGTAAATCGAAGCAATTGCCGCCGTGCAGTAAAGCGCGTAACGCCAGCCATTCTCACCACCAAAAATCATCGCCAAGGTCGGCAGTGACATCGCCGCAGCGGCCGAGCCAAAGTTACCCCAGCCACCGTAAACACCCTCGGCCAGTCCGACCTGCCGCGCAGGAAACCACTCACCCACCATGCGGATGCCAATGACAAACCCAGCACCGACAAAACCCATCGCAAACCTTGCAATCGCCAGCTGCTCGTAGCTCTGGGCCGATGCAAACCAGGTGCACAAGCCCCCCGATATGACTAGCAACGCACTGTAGGTCTTCCGAGGCCCCAGCTTATCAACAAGCATACCAATTACCACGCGCGCCGGAATCGTCAGTGCCACGTTCAGAATCAGCAGAGCCTTCCACTGCGCCTTGGTCAGCCCAAACGCCTCACTGATTACCTTCCCCATCGGAGCATGGTTAAACCACACTACAAAGGTAATAAAGAATGCCACCCAGGTGAAATGCAGGGTGCGGATACTCGGGTTTTTTACATCTAACGGATTAAGTCGTGTTGAGTTCATGCGCCACACTGAGCAGCAGGCATGCCAACCACCTCGAACCGGCACCGCGATCAATTCATCCATGTCATGAATCAAACTAATTCATCAGGATGGTATGCCAAATGCTATGCCTACCACTGAACACCTACCCTATGAATTTACCCGATATCCGCCAACTCAGCATCTTCATCGCACTCGAGGAAACACGGTCATTCACCGCCGCCGCCAAACTCTGCTTCATTACCCAGTCTGCCGTCAGCCACTCGATCAAATCGCTGGAGAAACAACTCGACTGCCCACTGATCGAGCGGATCGGCAAGCGCATCATCCTCACTCCATACGGTGAAGTCTTTCTCCACCACGCCAAACGAGTCATCGCCGAGCTCGAGATCAGCCTGTCCAAACTCGAAAAAATCAAGCAGTGGGGATACTCAGCCCTGCGTATCTCCGTGCCCGACTCCATCTGCCAGATGGTCATCCCCCGGGTTCTCAAGGATTTCTACCAGAAACACCCAAAATGCGAGGTTTCCATCAACATCGGCGATACCGGAGAAACCACCCGGATGATTGAACAAGGTAAAATTGACCTCGGACTTGGCATCCAACAAATCCCCCATGATCAAAAACTCATCTTCACACCCCTCGCAGAAGACGAACTCTGCTTCATCACCCAGCCCGATCACCCATGGTCGGAACAAAAGCTGACCGAACGGACCGAACTCTCAGACGTCCGACTCATCACCTACTCAGAAGAAAGCGAAACGAAACGCCTGCTGACCCGATACTTCAAACAACGCGTCATCCGACATCACCAACCCCTTTCACTTGGCAATATGGAAGCCATCAAAGAAATGACCCGCCAAGGGATGGGTGTAGGCATCGTCCCACGATGGATCGCACAAAAAGAAATCAGCCAGGGCACACTAACAGAACACATGATATCAAACCCACCCCCACCACGACAGTGGGGTGTGTTCACCTCAGCACACAAAACCCTCTTACTTCCGGAAGAGGATTTTATTACCCTCTGCAGAAGGCACCTGAACACAGCCATCCAAGGAAGCTCAACACCCCACATGAGTTAAACTCATCATGATCATGTGTCAGAGGCAAATCACAGTGGCACAGCCTGTGCTTGCTGCCGCTGCATGCTTAAATATCGCTCCTACATCATATTCGCCCTCTCTATCTCCACCCACCTCACGCTCAAGGCGGAGACACTCAAACCTGATTGGCTAACCTTCTCCCTCGAATCACGCCTCCGCTACGAATTGCGCAACCAGCAGGGACTCGATAACTCGCACGCGATGACACTCCGTGCCCGACCCGGCATCAAGATCGGGCCCGATACTGGCCTCTCCGCCTTCATCCAGTCGGAACACACCATCGCACTCATCGACGACTACCAAGTCGGCACACCGCAGGCCATGCGCTTTGACCCGTTCACTCCGGGCAACACCCCCATTGGAGATCCCGAAAACAACGAGCTGAACCAGCTCTATCTTCAATATCATAGCGATGACCTGCTGCTACGCGTGGGTCGCCAGCGTATCATTTTTGATAACGCATCTTTCATCGGCAACGTCGGATGGCGCCAGAACGAACAAACATTCGACGCCGCTCTCATTCGCTACTCCACCGGCCCCCTCACCGTGCAGTACGCCTACGCCAACCGCGTGAACCGCATCTTCGGAACCGATGCCACAGGTGCTGTGAAAGCCCTCGAAGGAGATGCGCATCTCCTGAATGCCGCATGGAAAACAGGTGATCACTCGCTCCATGGCTACGTCTATCTGATGGACTTTTCCGACCAACAGTTCGCACGCGCCAGCAACAACACATACGGCGCATTTGCTGACCTCGAGTTCTCCCACGGCAAATACCACCTCGAAGTCGCCGCCCAGACGGAATCCGGAAACCAAGCCGACTACACTGCACTCTACGGGCATGTCAATTTTAGCAAAAAACTCGACAACTGCTCCTTCATCATCGGTGCCGAATACCTCGAGGAAGACTTCGTAACTCCCCTCGCCACCGTCCACGCGTTCAATGGTTTTGCAGATGTCTTTGCCAATGACCGACTCGGCCTCACTGCCGGCCCAGCCCAGTGGAATGGCCTGACGGATATTTACGCCGGTATCACCACCCAGGCACCATGCGGAATCAAGCTATCCAGCACTGCCCATGCCTTCTTCGATGATCAGCTCAACGATTTCTACGGCTGGGAAATCGACGTTGTCGCCGCCAAAAAACTCAACGACAACACCAAGCTACTGGCCAAATTCGCCCAGTTCTTCGGCGATGACAGCACCGCATTTACGAACGATGTCACCCAGTTTTCCATGCAACTCGATTTCACCTATTAGAGTAGCCTCATCATAATGATGAGTTGCATTCATGCTGGCTGATCCTACATGGCACGCTGAATGCTAAACTCTGGGTCAATCGGTGGCTCCAGACATTTGCCACCCGAAACACCCAGACTACTATGAAAGAAAGAATCGTCGTCATCGGCAACGGAATGGTTGGCTATAAGTTCTGTGAACGCATGGTCGCCAAGGACACCGACGAACGCTACCAAATCGTCACCTTCTGCGAAGAACCACGACCCGCCTACGACCGTGTGCACCCTGTCTCTTATACACATCTGACGCTG
>JARFPV010000401.1 GCA_029288115.1 Akkermansiaceae bacterium
CCCCCCCACAATTTTTCAATCAGAAGACGGAATACGAGATAAGCAGATATGTCTCGTGGGCTCTGAGATGTGTATAAGAGACAGGTAGAATGCCTCTTGGCCACGACTCGATATCATTGCCAGTAGAGGGGTCTGTTCCCATCACCGTTGAACCCGTTGTTGTGAAACCCGACACCGATTCGAAAAACGCATCTGGAAACTCCATGCGAGGCTCCCCGAGCATGTATGGCAGGCTGCCCACTAATCCGCACAGGATCCATCCAAGCCCGACCACCGCGATACCCTCCCTGCGGGGCACACGATCAATTTTACCAATACCGCAGACCATAAGCAGCACCCCGCTCAAGAAAACGATCCCTGCCGATAGAAAAAGCGAAAAGATCGCCTCCGATTCACCCGCCACAGGATCCAGGACAGCAAACACGCCACACGCTAACATCGCAACGCTGGTGAGGATCAACAGCGCGCCCAGGAACTTGGCTAGAATGCGGAAATTCATCGTTTCTCAGTCTGTTAGCGAACTAGCTTGAGGAATTTCTTCCTCACTTTGGGAGCCACCATCGCATATATCGTATCACCCGGCTTCAAAGTATCTTCTGGGCCGGGCACAATCGCCTGGAGCCCTCTCATCCGTGCTACGAGTATGCAGCCCTCTGGCCACTCAATCTCGCTGACCATATGCTCAGCGGCAATGGAACCACTGGCGACCACTGTCTCAATCACTTCGCCAGCACCCATTTGCTTCACGGTATGAAAACGATCCGATGTCAGGAACCGTTCAAGCTCACGGCGTGTTGCTTCACGCGGGCTAACAGCAGCCAGCACCCCGAAATGCCTACCACTCGCGCTGATCGCATCAGCATAGTCAGCGCGGTGAATCAGAGTGAGGCAGTTTTTTGTTCCAAGATTGTTCGCCTGTAAACAGGTCATCACATTATCCTCGTCACTACCACTGGTGGCGATAAAGAAATCAGCATCACCCACCTGCTCTTCCTCGAGCTCAGAAAGCACAGTGCCGTCGGTATGAAGCACAGTCGTATCAGAGAGCAGGCCTGTAAGTTCTTGAGCCCGGTTAGGGTCAATTTCAAGGATCCTCACCTTGCAGTTAAATCCTTCTAACATTTGCGCGAGAGAAAATCCATACTCGCCACCACCAAAGATAACCACTCGCAATGCCTCTTCGTTACTACTGCCTTTCTGCAGGCGCACTGCCAGTTTCCGGAGCCTGTTAGGCTCACCAAAAATGGTGACAATATCCCCCTCCGTCATGGCATCCTCTGCCGATGGCACAAAGTGCTCACCACCGCGCGTTATTGCCGCCACACGGGTGCGCTCGGGAGCCTTCAGATCCTTCAGGCGTTTCCCGACTGCATCGCTGCGCTGACTAACACGCACTTGTTGGACCTCAATCCGGCCGCGTGCTATCTCCTCAACCATCAACGAGTCTGGGTTTCTTACAAACTTCGATAATTCAATCGCACTCAATCGTTCGGAGCTGAAAATATGATCGATGCCAAAATGCCCACGATAATCAAACAGCCACTCTTCGCGCTGCAAGCCTGGATGCACCCTCGCGATGACCTTCTGCGCCTCGAATTTTTTTGCCATCGACGCCGCCATGAGGTTCACCGTGCTATCGCTGGTCAGCGCAAGAAACAGCTCACACTCCGCCACTCCCGCTTCTAGCAGCAGGTTCGCAGTGGCTCCATTTCCAGTCAGCACTCGACCATCGATCTGCTGTTCAAGCTCCTCTGCCACCTTCGCGTCATATTCAATGACTACAATGCTATGTGCCTCACGCGCCAGTGAGACCGCGAGATGACGCCCGATTTCCCCGGCTCCTACAATGATGATTTTCATAGTTACAGCCAGCGGGCCGCGCGCCCGTCATGCCAGAAACACATGAAAAAGCAAGCAGATCCCTGAATACAAAGCAATGCCATATCATGGTAATAACCTAACTAAGATACTAACTTTGACATATTTCATGTGACCTTTTGCCCTCTCGGTGGTATACAAATACACCTACACCATGAGCTTACACGCCCAGCTATCGCCCGAAGCCCAGGAAAAACTGCGCAAGCAACAGCGAAATTCGACTATCAGCAGTGTTGCCATCTCTCTCCTTGCGATTGTCCTCGTCGGGGTCATCCTGCTCTACTGGTTCCTTCCAACAATTGAGAACATCACACCGGACATTGTCTCCTACCAATCAGGTGCTGAGGAAGAAAACAAACTTGAGAAAAAGAAAATCTCCCGGGCGGTGGAGCGCAAGCCCTCATCACCTTCATCTGCCATGGCAAAGGTCATTGCAGCTAACACCACATCCAGCGTGTCTATCCCAGTGCCGGAGGAAGACACCCCAATGCCATCCCTTGATCTTGGAAACGGCGACGACTTTGGAGACGGCTGGGGCGACGGCGATGACTGGGGTAGTGGAGGAGGAACGACATTTTTCGGAACCAAATTAGCGGGAGAACGCATTCTCTACATCATCGACTACTCGGCATCCATGGGAGGCATCAAGGACAAGCTGATGCGCAAAGAACTCGCGGATTCCGTCAACAAACTCCCCCATGATAAAAAATACCAGTTGATCTTCTTTTCCGGCCCCGCATGGGTTGCCGGCGACGCCGTTAAAATGCAAAGAGGCAATAAAAAGGGTGCCACCATCGAGGCAAAAGGCGGCCGCAAGTACGACTGGACATGTAATGGCGGTGCCCACGATTGGGCAACAGATGGTAAAACACAGCAACCCGAATGGATTGAAGCAGACGATCGCAACATCAAAGCCAGCCAGAAAGTCATCGCTGAAGACAAACTCGTATGGGGAACCGACTGGAGAAGCCCATTGGACATGGCATTCACCATGGACCCACTACCCAACGTCATCATATTCATGACCGACGGAGGCACCGGTGGTGGAGCAAACGATATCGCAGCCAAATACTCCAGCATGGCAAGACGCAAACAAGTCGTCATCAACACCATTTCCCTGATGGAAGCCAAGACCGCCGAAGCCATGAAAGCTCTCGCAGAAGGTACCGGCGGAACGTTCTCGCTGGTCAACGAGAACGGGCAAAAGCAAAAAGTCGAAAAGTTGGAGAAAAAGGCCCCCAAGAAAAAACCCAAGAAAGGCAAGAAGAAGTAGCCCATTTTCTGACGCTATCTGCCGCCTGCCGCAGGATTGCGCCCCCCTTTTCACCACTTCTAGCGGATCTATTGGGTATCGAATCGCAGGTGACCGTAAAACCTCTTGCGGAGTGAACATTTCGCGGCATAATCCCGCGCGTTCAGACTCTCAACACTATGGAAAACGTCATCATCATTGGAACCGGCCCTGCCGGATACACCGCCGCTATCTACACCGCCCGCGCCGACCTGAACCCACTCATCCTTACGGGAACGCAACCTGGTGGACAGCTAACCACCACCACCGAGGTCGAGAATTTCCCCGGATTCCCCGAAGGAATTACCGGCCCAGAACTCATGGTGAACATGCAGCAACAGGCTGAGAGGTTCGGCACCCGAGTCGAATTTGGACACGTCGACAGCGTCACCCGCGAGGAGGACGGCACATTCACCCTCAAGGCGGGAGAAACAACCTACCAAACCCGCTCCATCATCATCAGCTCAGGTGCTTCCGCCCGCTATCTGGGACTCCCAGGCGAGGAGGAGCT
>JARFPV010000184.1 GCA_029288115.1 Akkermansiaceae bacterium
CCGTCCATTTGCCGGGGATGTCACCCATGTGTGCTAACAGAACAGGATAGATTGCCTCCTCTTTACCATCACAGGCGGTTCCCAGAGCTTCCAGGTAGGTGCGATCGTTTCCATTGTATCCCCGCGCAATGTTAACGATGATTTGTTTTGCCTCTTTGATGGGGACATCTCGCATAGCGACAGCAACTTCCCGGCGCACCGCAGCTGACGGGTCGGAGGAGAGTTTGGCATATGCTTCAGTAAGATCGAATCTGACGTTTCGCAGGGCACGCAAGGCAGTGATTCGCACTTCATGGTCAGCATGAGTGAGCATTCCCGCCACTTTTTGTTGTCCAGATTCACCGAGTTGGGCGAGTAACCAAATAGCTCGTGCGGCGATGTATGGGTTCGGGTCGTTGAGTAACTCACTGACTTGAGGGATGACTTTCTCGCCTTGTGCTTTCAGCCCTTTGAGCCCAATCCATCGAACGTTTTGGGCAGGGTTTTTAAATGCTGCGATCAAGCCCTCGGTCGTGGTCGGATTGATCTTGGGATTGCTGAGGCGCTTGTTCTTCGGAGCGATTCGGTAGATCGCGCCATTTCCTGCTTTATCATGCATCGCGTGCCCACCGACGATTGGATCATACCAGTCGGCCACATAGATCGCACCATCGGGGCCTACGGCTACGTCTGACGGGCGGAACCACTTGCGCTTATCCTTGAACACTTTCTTCCACTTGTAATCGTCGTCATCCTCTGTGCTGGAATCCATGAAGGAAAATTTCTTACCTAAGTCCATCCCGCCGCCTGCAAGTTTGGGTTTGTAACCAAACACAACATTCCGTCCTGCTTCACAGCTCAGTAACATCCCTCGGTATTTTGGCCCCAGAGCATCACCTTCATAATACACAATTCCGGTTGGTGATCCCGCACCGTAAAGATCCCCATAGGGAAGCACACCCGGATCTTCCTGATGCCAGTGTGAAACAGTCTTGGGTTGCCCCAGGCGTTGGTCAGCACTCCATGTGCGACTACCATCGGCGGAAAAATATCCGGTGTTTGAGTGCTGCATCAGCCAAGTGGTTCGGCACGTTTGCACCTGGTCATCGTTATCGTTTTGATAAATGTCCCCCTTGGAGTTGATGGACAGTTCGTAGCTGTTGCGTGAGTTATGTGAGTAAACTTGCAGTCCGGTGCCATCTGGATTCATCGATAGGGCGATCCCCCCGACGTAGACCCGGCCATCGTCGCTTTTCATGATTTCGTATCCTTGCCCTTTTTGCGAAGTCCTTCTCGCGTAGGCACTGCTCGATCTCAGGGTCCAGCCGGACTTGTCGGTGACGATATGTGGGCCGGCATTACCGACGATAAAATGCCAGCGTCCGTCGGGGCCGGCAATGACCGAGTGCAGTCCATGGTCGTGATCAAGACCACCAAAGCCGGTTAACAAGATTTCTTTTTTGTCGACCTTCGGGTCGAACACGGCGTTGCGGTCAACATCTCGATAGATGATCAGAGATGGCCCGCAGGAAACGATGATTTGATTATCGAGGACGGCTACCCCCAGAGGAGCAACAAGGTCCTTGTCCTGGACAAACACATGTGATTTTTCAGCCTTACCATCGCCGTCGGCATCCTGGAGAACCATGATTCGGTCGCCTTGCGGATGATTCAACGGATCACCGGAGTGTTTTTTAAAGCGTCGGTAGTTGACTGCCTCGGCCACCCAAATTCGCCCCTGGATATCAATATCCATGTTGGTTGGGTTCAACAGCATGGGAGACTGTGCCCAGAGAGTGATTTCGAGGTCGTCCGGCACCCGAAACATCTCTGCTGCAAGCCCCTCATATTGAGCAGCTGGCTTTGTAGCGGGAGCCGCGAAGCCCGCCAGAGTGAAAGCCCAGAGTAGGTACACGGGTAACAGATGGGAGGACAAGTTTTCCGAGTGTCTGATCATAGTTGGTTGGTTCTTCCGCTTCCCGTTCAATCAACCACACCACAGCGGGTCAACAAGTGCAAATCCTCGTCATCTTGCTGTAATCATGCTAAGAATCCACAGACGTGAGGAAGATTACCGTCACCTAGCTCCGTATTTTTTATCAACATGATCACTCGACGCACTCTAATGAATCGCTGCCTACTTGGTTCGGCAGGACTTACCCTAGCACCGCTGCACTCCGCACTTGCGGTGGAAAATCCACAAAAAGACAGGTTCAAAATTGGCGCATGTGATTGGTCGATTGGTAAAAAACAAGACCCTGAGGCACTTCGATTCGCCAAACAGCTCGGATTGGATGGCGTGCAGGTAAGTTTTAACGGGGGAAAAAACGACCTTCGCGACAAGGCGACGAGAGAGCTTTATGTCAAATCGGTCGCTGAGACAGGAGTCGGCATTTGTTCACTGGCGATGGGTATTCTCAATGGGGTGGCTTACTCCTCCTCGCCTGATGCCGAGCGCTGGGTGAGCGAATGTATCGATGTCATGACGACGATGAAATCTGAAGCGGCGAGCCTTTCGGATCAATCGCTCGCGGCGAAGGTTTCGCCATCCCTCGTGCTGCTTGCCTTTTTTGGCAAGGGAGACATCAAGGGCGATGAGGCAAAGATGAAGGAGGTGATCAAACGACTAAAAAAGGTCGCCCCAAAAGCCGAGCAAGCCGGAGTCACACTTGGACTGGAAACCTGGCTGGATATCAACGACCACATGCGAATCCTCAACGAGGTTGGCTCACCCGCCGTGAAGGTTTATTATGACACTGCCAATTCTAACAAAATGGGCTACGACATCTACAAGGAGATAGAAACCCTAGGCAGCAAGAACATTTGTGAAATCCACTGCAAGGAGAACGGGAATGTTCTGGGTAATGGATTGGTCGATTTCCCGAGGGTCAAGGGCGCCATCGAGAAAATCGGATACAAAGGCTGGCTGGTGATTGAAAGTGCCACCACCCGTGGCCTGGGAGTTGAACAATGCTACCTGCACAACCGCCGCTTTGTCAGCGAGGTGTTCAACGGCTAGACAGGACCCATGCGGGAGACAACCTAATCGTCAATCTCCACGAGCCAGATATTGCGGAAGCGAACTGGATTTCCATGATCCTGGAACTGTAGGGGGCCTTTATCAGCGTGCTTTTTATACTCGGAAATCGAGTGTGGACCGCGCCAGCCAGTTCCGCCCCATAGCTCTACGTTATCGTGGATAACATGCCCGTTGTGAACGACGTGGAACTTGGCACGGCGTGTGACCTCTCCCTTTTCGTTAAAAATCGGGCGGTGGAATGTGATGTCGTAAGTCTGCCACTCACCAGGTTTTCTGCACGCGTTTACCAGTGGCTTGGCGCGACCGTAGAGGGCACCGCACTGTCCATCCGGGTAGGTTTGGTTTTCGTAGGAATCGAGGACCTGAAGCTCATACTGACCCATGAGAAACACGCCACTGTTGCCGCGTCCCTGACCGTTTCCTTTGACGACAGACGGCGTGGCGAATTCGATGTGCAGCTTACATGAGCCAAATTTTTGTTTGGTCTGGATGTATCCAGCTTTTTTAACCGACTCCAGTGCGCCATCGACAAGCTTCCACTTGGTGGGTTCACCTTTGGTGGATATCCAGTTCTGGAATGTTTTTTCCGTGCCGTCAAAAAGAACGATCGCATTGGCAGGGGCTTTGGCAGCTTTAGCGTCGTAAGGTTTGGGCGTCACCACCTTTGGCTGTGGTTGCTTTGCCGGATCCGTCTCGTGCACCTTGATTCCATCGATGTACTTGTATTCGATTTTTTTCCCCTTCACCTCCTTGGTCTCTATTTTGACAACGGGGGGCTTAGCCGATACGTAGGCAGTTGCACCGACTAATAAGGAAAGAGTAAGAATGATGTGTTTTTTCATAGCTGTTGAATTGGTCTGTTGAACGGACATAACGAGTGCTCCGCCGACGGGTCAAATCAAAATACAAACATCAATGTACGAAGCAAGACTATTGCTTGCCCGTTCTCTTATTCATAAAAAAAAAACGGCGGCCACCGAAGTGAACCGCCGTCTTGCAAATTGTTGTTACTCGGTCGATTAACGTGAGTAAAGTTCCACCACGAGCTGGACGTTGACCTGATGGTCGTGATCGTCGCCCTCGGGCACGCGGGTAATGCTACCTTTCATGTCCGCACGATCCAGGGTGAGCCAGTCTTTGAGTGGCACGGCCTGGGTGAGGTCCATGTAGCGGAGCCCGAGCTGCTGTGAGCTTGGCTTATCCTGCACGGTAATAACATCACCGGGTTTGCATTGGTAACTTGGGATGTCCACACGCTTACCGTTCACCTCGATGTGGCCGTGGTTGACCATTTGGCGAGCTGCTGAACGGGTGTTGCCGAGGCCAAGGCGGTAGCAAACGTTGTCGAGGCGAAGCTCGAGGATCTCAACGAGGATGTCACCGGTAATACCGCGACGGCGTTGTGCTTCCGCGAAGTAGAGGCGGAACTGCTTTTCGAGAACACCGTATTGAAAACGGAGTTTTTGCTTTTCACCGAGTGCGACTGCGTAGTCGGACTTCTTGCGGCGACCTGCGCGGACACCATGCTGACCGGGAGGGAAAGCGCGGCGCTCAAGCGCCTTGGAAGGTCCGAAGAGGGCAACACCGAAACGGCGGCTGATCTTGTCTTTGGGGCCAGTATAACGAGCCATAATAAATATAAGTTAAAAGTTGAAAATGAGGGGTTAATTACACGCGGCGTGCTTTCTTAGGACGACAGCCGTTGTGTGGAATCGGAGTCACGTCCTTGATGGCTGTGATGTTGATTCCCAGGCCTTGCACGGCACGAACGGCAGACTCACGACCGGAGCCGGGTCCTTTCACGCGAACCTCGGCATCTTTGAGTCCGTGGCTCATCGCTTGGCGGCAAGCGTCCTGAGAGACAACCTGTGCAGCGTATGCTGTGCTTTTACGAGAGCCTTTAAAGCCCATCTTACCAGCGCTCGACCAGCCGATGGCGTTGCCATTGAGGTCGGTCACGCTGACGAGCGTGTTGTTGAATGTTGCGGTGACGTGGACGATGCCAGTCTGCACATTCTTGCTCTTCTTGGCTTTGTGAACACGCACGCCTTCTTCCTCTTCGCCAAGTAGTTCAGCGAAAATGTCGCGCTTTTTCTCAGGGGCCTTGGGTGCTTCTTCTTCAGCAGCAGGTGCTTCGGCGGCGTCCTCGGTGGCAGGAGTATCCTCCTTCACTTCGGCTGGTTCCGCGGTGGGCTCTTCGGCAGCTGGTGCAGCTGCTGGGGCTTCGGCAGCAGCGTCGTCGGTGTGGTCTTCTGCAGTCAGAATAGTAAAGGAGTGGGGGGGGGGCGGGGGGCGGCT
>JARFPV010000436.1 GCA_029288115.1 Akkermansiaceae bacterium
ATAAGAGACAGATAGAGAGAAATGGATATCTGCGCTAACCAAGTCAGTTGAGAAAGCCCCAAACTATAGGAGGTACCTAAAGTTGGGAACATTATATATGTTGGAGGCTGCTGCAAAGAATGGGGACGAGAGGAACGTAGATCTTGACCTCGCTATTCATCATTACCGTATGGCGGGTGAGCGTCATCCTTATGATCCGGTCTCATATATAAACATTGCTACTATTCAAACTGACCGAGGTAACTATCCTGAGGCAGAGCGTGTGTTTTCAGCGATTTCAAGTGTGGCTGAGTCGCGTGAAAAATGGTTCAGAATGCATTCTAAATGGGCGGAGATGCAATTAAAGTGGGCCGTTTCAAAAGATCAGGCAGGTGAGAAGGCCGAAGTCGAAAATCATTATTTGAGGTCATTGGACTTGTTCAGGCAGTCAAAAGAGATAGGTCATTTCGATTTGAATCAGGAGTGGTTGATTCAATATACAAAAGCATTGTTAATGTATGCACGATTTTTGGATAGTTGTAATAGGTTTGATGATGCTCGCGAAATATTTGATCAGGTGAGGAAGCTGGCGAATTGGGCAAACAATAGTAAATACACGGGATTTCATGTAGAAAGGGCCAGGCATTACTATTCCTATGCCCGTTACCTCTGGTTCAACCGTAAGCCAGAAGAAGCGGCAAAGGCTGTGAAGAGCTCATTGGGTTTGTACAAGAGCCACCAGCAAATCATGAAAGGAAAGGTGAACGAGGCATGGAGGCAAGGCTACAAGGACGCCAAGGAAATGGACGACTTCTTCATTAATACTGGGATAGGGCAACAAAGAAAGGGTTTAAATAATTGACCACTAAGCAACCAGTCTCTCGTTCTGTCTTGCTGTGGGTTTTTGCCCTTGTCATGGCTACCCTATCAGTCAGTAACCAGAGTTATTGGATCGATGAAATGACGTGTAAACGTATCGCGTCTGGCGAGTCGTGGACAGAGTTTTCTAAAAACATGGGTTCTGAACAAGGCTCGGATGCTCAGATGCCTGTATTTCAGGTGATCATGTTTGGATGGGACAAGGTCTGCGGGGAAACAGAACGTGGATTCCGTCTGTTAAACGTGATATTTTGGCTAATTGGAGTAGCTGCCATTTCCTATTTTTTAAAGCTGCGCGGAAAACCCACATGGGGAGTGATAATGGCAGCCGGGACGTCGTCCTTTTTGTGGTATTATATGGATGAAGCGCGTCCGTACGCTCTGCAATTTGCAGGAGCATCGTGCTTGCTGGTAGGTTACTGGATAATTATTTTTGAGCAAAAGGTGCCTCGTTTTTGTTCTTGGGGGTTTCTTTTGTTAGGGACTCTGATGTGTGCAGGATCGAGCCTGTTGGCAGCACCTTTTGCCGGGTTGATATTTCTGTGTGTTACATACGACCAATGGAAAAAGAGGGTTTGGTATCAACGCTCTGAAATGGTTTGGTTCATGGGGTGGTGTTTGTTATTAGCTTCCCTCACTTTGTATTATGTATGGACCCTTTTCGAGGGGAAGGGTGCCTCTTCTGTGAACAAAACGAGTGCTCTCACTCTCGGGTTTTCCGTGTTTGAGCAACTAGGGTTTATGCCTTACGGGCCGGGGAGGCAGGCGTTGCGGTCTGAGGGGGTGTCATCTCTAGCGCCGTGGGTGTTTGCTTTGGCAGGATGGGCGGTGGCTATGGGGGCTGCACTACTTGTAGGGGGGGATCGGGTTTTTCGTGGCGGGTTGTTTAAACCGGCCATAGTGAGAGCCCTCTTGCCGGTGGTGGCGATGGTGGTTATACTGGTCGTAGCTGGATACTTCGGAGGTTTTCGAGTCATTGGTCGTCACTTCATGCCAGTGTACCCGATCTTGTTGATTATTACAGGTCTAGCCTATGTAAAGTTGTGGAGTGGAAACATACTTCAGCGAGGTATAACTTTTATAATTCCCATGATTGCCTTGATTGGCTGTTTAACTCAGAGGTATGCTGAACGTCATCACAAGGATGACTATAGAGGTGCTGTCGGCCACGTAAATTTTGTTTCAAAGGATGGGTCCCCGGTTTGGTGGGCAGCGGCCAAACCGAGTTATGCTTTTGAGGACTCGGTGGAACTGCACGATACTAGGAATATAAATAATGAAAGTCTGCATAAGCTGCCAATACCAACTGTAATTGTTTTATCTAAGACAGATCTTTATGATGCCCGGGGAGCTTTGAGGAAATGGATTGTAGAGCATGATTATCAGATTACAAAGGAGTTGCCTGCATTCAAATTTTACCAAAGGCGTGTCGTCGAGTAATGATTTCGATGAGTAGAAACAAAATCAGTGTGGTTGTTCCTTGCTTCGATGAGCAGGCAGTAATCGGTGAGACTCACAGGTGCCTCATAGAGGTGCTCAATGGGCAAAAGGATTTCGCTTGGGAGATAATCTATGTTGATGATGGAAGTAGTGATAACACATGGTCGATTCTCTCCTCCCTGGCCAAATCACACAATGAAGTGTCAGCGATAAAATTAAGCCGTAACTTTGGCCATCAAATGGCGTCGATGGCTGGGCTTGAATCGGCCACGGGGGATGCGGTGGTTCTCATTGATGCCGACCTTCAGGATCCCCCATCTCTAATTCCAGAATTTTACCAGAAGTGGGTTGATGGTAATGAGGTGGTTTATGGGAAACGAAAAAAACGCAATGGAGAATCACTATTCAAGCGGCTGACAGCGAGTCTTTTCTACCGCCTGCTCAATCGGGTGAGCGAAGTGGAGATCCCACTTGATACGGGGGATTTCAGGTTGATGGACAGAAAGGTTGTCGATCATATCGTTGCAATGCCGGAACGGGCCCGTTTTTTGCGTGGCATGGTGGCTTGGGTCGGTTTCCGCCAGTGCGCTGTTGAGTATGACCGGGATGAACGGTATGCTGGTGTCAGTAAATACCCGCTGCGTAAGATGCTCAAATTTGCTGCTGACGGCATCTTATCTTTTTCAGCCCTCCCTTTGAAACTGGCTACATTTACGGGGCTGGTGACGTTTGGGCTTAGCCTGGTTGGATTTGTTTACGCGATATGGTTACGGTTACTCACGGATAACTGGGTGAGTGGGTGGACGGCTCTGTTTGTGACGGTGTTATTTTTCGGTGGTCTTCAATTGCTGACATTGGGTTTGATCGGTGAATACCTGGCACGAATTTATACGGAGTCGAAGAGGCGTCCACTTTACATTATCGATGAGGTGTGTGTGTCATCAAGTTGCGATGGCGATTCGGACAATAAGGTTAAATGACTGCCCCTTTGATCAAGAAGCACGTGGCCATTGTGGGTGGAGGGTTCACGGGTTTGTCCGCCGCTTATGAGATGGCCAAGGCCGGTATGCAGGTTACTCTTTATGAAAAAGAGGAGAGTCTTGGAGGATTGGCTGGATCGTTTGATGTAGACGGGGTGTCATTGGAAAAGTTTTATCATCATTGGTTCACCAATGATCAATGGATCCAAGAGCTTGTTGATGAACTGGGTAAAGGTGATGAGATCATCATGAGTCCGACAAGGACGGGAATGTATTATGCAAATTGCTTTTACAAACTAAGCACGCCGTTAGATTTATTACGTTTTAATGCGCTTTCGTTGATCGACCGCATGCGTCTAGGTTTTCTAACATTGCAGGCAAGACGTGTAAAAGACTGGAGGGCGCTTGAGGGGTTTACTGCCAAAGAATGGTTGGTGAAGCTTGGTGGGGAAAAAGTGTACGAGATTGTTTGGAAGCCTTTGATGGACAATAAGTTTGGGCCATATGCGGATAATATATCGGCGGTCTGGATATGGAATAAACTGAAGCTTCGGGGGGGGAGCCGCGGTAAACGAGGTGCCGAGTTTCTTGCCTATTACCGTGGTGGCTTTGCCGCGCTTGCAGAAACAATATCGAATTTTCTTCGAGATAATGGCGTGGTCATACATACGGGCTGTGCAGTAAAGTCCATTGAGGTGGAAAACGGTAAGGTGTCAGGGGTCAAACGTGCGAGTGGTGAAGTAGATGTTGTAGATAAAGTTCTTTCCACCGTACATTACCCTCAGTATCTAGATCTGATCAAAGGACATGTGGATCAAACATACCGGGACAACCTGTTGAATGTAGATTACTTGGCGAATGTGTGTTTAGTATTGTTTCTAGACCGATCCTTGTCAGATTTGTATTGGATCAATGTAAATGATCCTACGTTTCCATATGTGGGTGTGATTGAGCACACTAATTTTGAGCCTCCTAAAACGTATGGAGGAAAACACATTGTCTACCTGTCGCGCTACCTCCCTCATACGGAAAAATTCTACAAGATGACCTCCGATGAGATACTGGCCTTTTCAGTGCCTCACATTCAGAAGATGTTTCCCGGATTTTCAGAGGATTGGGTTATTGATTTCAGAGTGTGGAAAGAACGTTTTGCCCAGCCAGTGATTGATAGGCATTACAGC
>JARFPV010000445.1 GCA_029288115.1 Akkermansiaceae bacterium
TGGCCCCGGTGCTCAAATCGGGTCGAATGCCGTGCTCCACGATACCATCGTATGGCCAAATGCCACGGTGGGCGCCAACAGCCGACACGACCACGCCGTCATCACGTAGTCTTTCTGTCTTGCATCTTCCATCTTGCCTCTTACATCTCTCCCAACACCCTCGATCATATCCACACACGGATCACTGATCACGCCACACCGATCACTTTCAAACCATGCCAGCTGACACCCTACTGACTGCCGTCCGCACCCACCTTGAGCTCGGGCCGACCCACACCTGTGTGATGGAACCCATCACCAAAGGCGCCTCGGGGCGTACGATCATCCGCCTGAAGCCCGAAGGGTTTCCTACCTACATCGGCATCCACTACACCATGGAGCGGAAGGACAACGCGAACTACCTTCCCGTATCGGAATTTCTCCGTGATGCTGGATTCAATGTGCCGGAGGTGCTCTATGACAACCCGGGCAGGCGTGTGGCGCTGGTGGAGGATCTGGGTGATGTTGACCTGCTCAGCATGAAGGACGAGCCGTGGGAAAAACGTGAGCCCATCTACCGCTCCGCCTTCGAACAACTCGACAAACTGTTCTACACCCGAGCGCCGAAGGATCTGGAATTCCAACCCGAATTTGACGTGGCAATGTACCGCTGGGAACAGGATTACTTTTTTGACCAGCTTGCCGATGAATACCTCGGGATGAACCCTGCCATCGTTGATGAACTCTCCGAACACCCAGCTCTTGCTCAAATGGCCAAGGACCTCGGTGCCTCGTCTCGCAATCTCGTGCACCGTGACTTCCAAAGCCAAAACATCATCGCCCATGACGGCAAGGCTTGGCTGATCGATTTCCAGGGAATGCGCCGGGGCCGACAGGAATACGACCTCGCATCCCTGATTTACGATCCCTACATGAACCACTCCGCGGAGGAGCAACAAAAATTGTTAGATCTCTGGGAGGACGTCTCCGAGGAAGAGCCGATCGCTCCCATTCTTCAGAAATGCGCCACGCAGAGATTGATGCAAGCGATGGGGGCGTTCGCCAAGATTGGCCGTCAGCCACACCAAGAATGGTATTTGCAGCATATTCCGACTGCCGCTACCATCCTGCGCGGCGTAATCGAGGGTTCCGACCTCGAGGAGCCGTTGCTCCCAGTGCTTGATGAAATTAAATAGCCGCAGCTCCCGACTACTGATTGCCACTCTCGCTCTGGGCGTCGGCGTGGCAGTGCTTTTTTGGGGGCACAAACTCGAGTGGGTAAGGCAGTTTGATCTCGCTGCCGTCAGAAGCGCTGAAGACGCGCCAGGCAAGCAGCTGCATGAGTATGATCCAGCAACGGGGAAAATCTCCATCCGGCCGCTTGTCGCCACTACTGAAGCCGGCAAAACATTCCAGAGAGTCATCGTCACCGATGACCCGGAAAAGATCTTCGAGAGCAGCCCGCCATCGGCCCTCGATTACGCTGTGCTTTTAGAAAGCCTGCATAACCATGGATACCGGCATGTCACGGTCACCACTCGTCTCAACTGGAATGATGACCCAGGCCTACTGGCTGACGGGCTCGACCTGCGTCTCGCGCTTTTTGATTCCGCTGTAATTCCACTGGCAGTCACCCGTGGGCCAAGCACGGGGTCATTGCCAAAAATGTTAGAACGCACGATCATTCCTGATACACAAATCCATGGCGACGCGCGTTTGGTGCCACTCGTCAACCGCCTAACACTACCATCCCACATGACTGGCGATGCAGCACATGTTTTTGCAGGTTTTCACCACATCGAAAGCAATCCACCTGCGGCAGGACGGATTGCCATGCTAGCCCGATGGGATGACAAGGGCATGATCCCATCTCTGGAGCTACTCATGATCATGCAGGCACATGCAGTATTACCAAGCCAGGTAACGATCCATTGCGGCAAATACATCCGGCTCGGAAAAAACGGCCCGATCATCGCAATCGACAGCTATGGGCAGACGACCACACCAGGACTGACAGAAAATAATACTCCCTCCCCCCCGCTCCAGGCCGATAAGCTGATCACACAGAAAAAATCCAAGACCGCTCTCAAGCCGATCGCCATCATCCACGCCCAAGGGGAACGCACGGGACCGACCAATGCCTTCGATGCAAACCGTCTCAACCAAGCAATCGCCCTGACTCGTGCCTATCCAGTTCCGGGCGATGGTAGCAGCCACCAACGGCTGCCACTCTGGGGGAAACTCGTCATCCTGTTCGACGTGGCAGTCATCGTGTTCCTGCTACGCACAATGACTCGAGGAAACCAGCATCTCGGATTCGCGCTGACCGCAGCTCTTACCTTACCCATGCTCTACGCAATGATGAGCCTAACCCAACACTGGATGGCAATTTCAGCTCCTCTCGCCGCTTTGCTCATTGGCTGGATCATCCCCTTTTCAAACCGTCGAAGCACTTCCGTGATGCCCGAGTATAACCCGTCCGATCCTAAACCGGTGATACGAGCTTGAGATATGCCATATTTAAGCTTACCCTGCAGCCGCAATCGACCTCATGAGTGAATGGACAGACATCGGTGAACAGCTGCGCAAGGCCCGCGAAAGCAAGGACCTTGAGCTACAGGATGTCGCCCACAGCACCCGGATCCCGCTCGCCACACTCGCTGCCCTCGAAGAGAGTGATTACTCGATTTTTCCAAGCCCGACGTATGCGCGTAGCTTCCTATCCCAATATAGTGAGTTTCTTGAGGTTGATGCCCATGAATGGATCGATGCCTTTGAAACCGGTGACGTACTTTCCGGTGTCAATGATCACGGATACCTCCAAGACGACCACGATCATATAGGCTCCACTGATGTTCAACCGTCATCCTCACGCAAAAAAAGCTCACCCAGCAGATCCCGGGATAGGTCGCGGGAGGAAAAATCTTCCCAAGGCGGCACTTCGATCCTGCAAACACTGACCGTGTTTCTGGTCACCGCATTACTCATCGCTGGCGGCATCTATGCCTACAAAAAATACGAGCCCATGCTCTCTGGCTCAGCCGATGAAGAGGAGGCAGAATCCGGAGAGAATCCTGCTGTCCCAACCGAGGTCGAGGGAAACCCAGACGGGGCTGAAGGATCAGGTAATTCTACTCAAGTGGCTACGACAAACACCGGCACCAACACCCCGCCAAAGCCAGGCCCCGGTGACACACTACCACCCGGCGTCACACCTAACGGCACTCCCAAGGAGACAGCCCCTGAGACAACCAAGCCGAGAACAGGGCCGCCACCAAAGGCTTTGGTCATCGAGGATGAGGACGAGTAATTCGTCCGTTCCACAGCCTAACGACCAAATTGTCGGATCCGTGTAGGACCTGTCTCTTAT
>JARFPV010000460.1 GCA_029288115.1 Akkermansiaceae bacterium
TCCTCAGAGCCAAATTTCCTTGGGAGAAAAGCTTGGCTCAAAACAGGAGAGACGAACAGGGCAATGACCAGCGCCCATAGCAATGCTAGAATGAATGTAATCGCCATATGCCGGAACATCTTTCACTCCGTGCCTTCAAGGGTCAAAATGGGCAAGAAAACAACGGCGATGATTCCCATGCCGAAAAGTATCGGGCGGGCAACGGAACGGCTTGATTCCAAAATGCATTTAAACCGCTCAACAGGTGTTAGTTTCCTCCCAAGGTTACGAGTCCGTTCTGCCAATCCTCGGAGATTGGCTTCTGTCATCACCACGGAGCCATCCACAATGAGGCCAAAGTCAATTGCTCCAAGACTCAATAAACTCGCGGTGATCGCCAAGTAATTCATTCCGAGAACTGCGAACAGCATCGCCAGTGGAATACAAATCGCTACCAGTAAGCCAGCGCGAATATTTCCTAGAAGAATTAGAAGTGTGATGGTAACTAACAGTGCTCCGCCGATGAGGTTATGGCTGACTGTGTCCAGGACCTCACTAGTTAGCTCAGTGCGGTCATAAACGACATCGACTTCCACGCCTTCTGGCAAAGAAGGACGAATTTCCTCAAGCCGCTCTTTAAGTGCTTGGGTCACCTCCTGGGCATTTTCCCCCATGAGCATGAAAGCTAGTCCCAGAACCACTTCACCTTGACCATTTGCTGTGACTGCACCTCTGCGAAGCTCGCTACCAATGCGGACTGTGGCTATTTCCTTAACACGGATTGGCGTGCCTCCGCTTGACGCCACTTGAATGGCCTCAATCTCAGGGATTGAGCTGACGCGGCCCACTCCATGAACCAACAAATCCTGGCCACTGACGGTGACACGGCCACCACCGACATTACGGTTGTTTTTTTCCAGCGCGTCGACAATGTCCTCGAGATCGAGATTGAATTTCAGTAGAAGTTCAGGATCGACGACGACATGATACTGCTTCTCCAGTCCACCCCAGGAATTTACTTCCGCAACACCGGAAATCTTGCGTAGCTCTGGCTTGATAATCCAGTCATGGATTGTTCTAAGTTGTTCAAGATCCCGGCTGCCATCACTGCTGCGGATGACGTAGTGAAAAATTTCGCCCAAGCCGGTTGAGATAGGCCCCATTTGTGGCGGCTCGACACCATCTGGAATCTCTGCTGTTAGGAGCTTTTCTGAGACGTATTGGCGGGCGTCTGTGATTGAAGTGCCATCTTCAAAAGTGGCGACAACTTGTGAAAGACCGAACTTGGAAACCGAGCGGACACTGATGAGTCCGGGTAGTCCAGAAATCTCAAGCTCTACGGGCAGGGTTATTTGCTGTTCAATCTCTTCCGCATTGAGGGATGGGGCGACGGTATTAATCTGAACCTGAACCGGTGTCGTATCTGGGAAAGCATCTACGGGCACACGGGACCCAGCCCATAGGCCAACGACGATAAGCATCGCGGTGATCAAGATTACTAGCAGACGGTTGGTAAGACAAAAGCAGATGATTTTATTGAACATGAGAAGTTAAGAATGAAAAATATTTGAATGGCACACGGGCACTGACCGGGAAGGACTAAGAATACCGGATGAAATCGATTTGAAAAAATCCTGCTTTAGTCGTCTACACAGCCTGCTCCGAGTAGTGATTTCAGGAATTCGGAGCGCATGATATAGCTGCCGCGACTAACAATCATATCGTCACCATCCAACCCGCCCGCAACAGATGTTAGATTGGAGCCCGCATTAGCTGGAGAGAGCTCTACGCGGGTAGCGGCATAAAGATCAGGTGCTTCGCGCACGAATACAAAAGGTCGGTTATCAATCATTTGGATTGATCCCGTCGGGACGGAGATAAAAGTTTCAGGTTTCTTAGTCTGAATTTTCGCTCTGCCGTAGAGTCCTTTACGTAAAGCAGCGGGAGGGGCTATCACTGCGGCACGTGCAAGGACACGGCGAGTTTTGGGGTCAATTGCGCTGGCTACCCAAATGAGTTCACCAGTGATTTGAGCATTCGGAATGTCATCGAAAATGCCACTGACAGGCATTCCGGTTTTTAGTTCGGCTGCATCACGGACTGGAACGGAAAGCTCTAGCCACATAGTTGATAAGTCTGCAATTACGAAGATAGAATCTCCTGGCTTAACCATTTCACCTACAGAAACATCTCTCTCAACGATTGTACCCGAAAAAGGGGCTTTTAAGGTGAGTAAGGAAGTTGGTTTTCCATCACCAATCATTTGATCAATGTCTGACTGATCCAATCCTAGATTGGTCAAGCGCTGGCGAGCTGCTGATAATTCGACAGTAGCCACATTCCAGGCAGCTTCTGCTGCTTCCAGGTCGGCTTTTGCTGAGATACGATTCTTGGCGAGTTTTTGTTCGCGGAAAACCTTGAGATTGGCAAGTTTTTCAGCTGCAACGGCGGTAAGAAACTTGCTTTTCATTTCCGCGAGGTCTGGTGAATGAACGATGCCGAGCACGCTTCCAGATTTCACAAATTGACCAGGAACCACCTCTATTTTTTTCACGATCCCTGCGGCCAGCGGTGTGATCTTGGCGACCTTGTTTTGGTTATAGTCAACGGTGCAGTAGGCTTCGATGTTGACGCTTCCTGTGGAGCTGCTTGGTCTCGAAACTTCAACTCCAACTTTGGACAGTGCTTCAGGTGACGCCACCCGGACTTTCAAGCTTTCGCCTGGCTTGAGACCTGATGCAAGATCTGGCTGGCAAATTGCACATTCGTGCTCCAATACATTGTGCTCTTTGCACATGAGTTGGGATTTGGGTGCTGGTGCCTTGGATGCTCCGGACTTTTTAATTTCCGGATGGCAGATGTAGCATTCATCTTCATAGACCCCGTGCTCTTTGCAGTAGATTCGTCCTTTTTCTTTTACATCGGGATGGCAAATAAAACATCGATCTTCGTATCGATCATGTTCTTTACACCATAGACGGCCAGCCTCGCGTTTTGATTTATCACAGATGAAGCACCCTTCACCAGTCGGACAATCTGCAGTAGCATGGACTTCGATTTCAGAGTTCTCAGTGATCTCGGCCTCCTTGGTAGAGTCATTGGCTGATGCATCATTCTTTTCATTGCAAGATGCGATGAAGATGGAAATTACGCCTAAAAGGAGGGCCTGATATAATTTGTGTTTTTGTTTCATTGGTAATGTTTGGTTAGTAGTTGGCTTTTTGAGGTTTAGTTGCGGGAGAGGATTCTTAATGCGTTTTCAGCACGTTTTAGATCGGCCTGAGCTCGGATTTTTCGCTGCTCGATCTCAAAGAGGGTTTTCCTGGCATCCAGGTATTCGAGCAGTGACTTTTTCCCATTGGAGTAGGCAGATTTTGTGTCACTGAGCGACTGACGGGCGGCGTTGACGGTCTGCGTGTTCATCTCGGCTAGTCTGCTCTGAGCACTTCGTAAATCAGCCCTGAGCTGAGTGAAGCGGGTACGCAGCTCGGCAGCTTTGGCATGCCCCTCCGCGCTTGCCTTTCCGATGCGCTCTTTTGCGGCACGAATGTTACCTTGGTTCCGGTTTGTGATGGGAAGTGGAATACTTAAACGGAGCACACCTAATGTGTCATTAACCTCCCGGTCATCGCGAACACCTGCTCCGAATTTGATATCAGATATCCGGTGAGCTTTCTCCAGTTCGTATACGGCTTGGCGCAGGGCAAATTCCAATCTGGCGGCACGCATGCCTGGATGATTTGCAATGATACTGCCAGAGTTCGTGGGTAGAGATCTTTGTCCTGTAGAAGAAAGGTTACCATTGAGATTCAGTGAGTTTGCATTACCTCCCCACAGCCTGTCTCTTATACACATCTGACGCTG
>JARFPV010000503.1 GCA_029288115.1 Akkermansiaceae bacterium
CAGCGTCAGATGTGTATAAGAGACAGGAGTAGGTGAGGGTGGTTGAGTCGCCGGCTTGTCCGGCTGGTAAGGGGGCGAGTGCGACGGTGGGGAAGAGTAAAAGGTCGGTTTCGGTAATGCCTCCCCCTGTGAAGCTGGCAATGAGAGGGAGGTTGGTGAATGCGCCTCCTGCGTTCCAGATTGGGAAAAGTGCGGGGTTTCCGAAGTCCTTTGCCGATGTGAGGGAGTCTTTGGTGACGCGTCCGAACACGGTGAATCCACCGTTTTGATTGTCGAGGTTTTCGGAGTTGTCGCCCAAGCTGACGAACCATCCACTTGTTGCGCTATTGGGGTCGCCCCCTAATTTGGCCATGGAGATGGTGCCGTAAGTGTTCGAGACTCCATACTCGTTGGTGATAGGGGGGTCGGTGGGGACGGCATCAACATTCAGGCCTGTTCCGGGTGTTGTGTTGTAAAACCCTCCGCCTTGGATGATAAACTCGGGGATGGACCGATGGATGAAGGAATTGTTGTAGTCCCCATCATTGACGTACTGAAGGAAATTAGCGCGGGTGATGGGGGTGCGGGTTGAGAAGAGCGCAAAATCCATGACCCTTGAGCCGTTGCTTGATTGGGACGTGAATCGTACTACCTGGTCATCGATTTCTTCGGTTCCGAAGCGGTTGGGGAGATCGTATGATGCGTTGGCCGCATTGGGCTGTGTGGTGATATCCGGAATGGCCTGGTTCAGTACTGGCAGGACTTTTGGAAGTGGGGCAACACCTGCCGAGGTGGCCAGTGTACTGGCCAACAGGATCAGGGATATTGTGCGAATGATACGATGGGTTTTCACCATAGTGGTTTGTGGGTTCCTAATGCAAGTTGCTGAGTGAGTTAACGCATTATCGGACGAAGTCAATCTCGACTGTTCGTGAGATGTGGCTACGTGTAGGGGTGGGGGCTGAGGCGCTGAGATGGCAGCGTTGGCTTGCCTTGCCGAAGTGGAGGGTTTCGGCGAGGACGAGGAAATTTTTGATTTCGTGTAGGGTCAAACCGAGATTAGGTTATCGACATTTTTCCCCTCTGCAATCAAACAACACGGGCAACATGACCAACGACCGCTCATCGCAGGGGGGGGGTGCCTTGCTTACTCTCGATTCTGTCCTCACTATCCGTGAGGGTGAGTGTTGGGGTGTGGTTGGGGGTAATGGATCGGGTAAGTCATCGCTTGCCATGGCACTTACCAGAGACGGGAGCTTCCGGGATGCTCAGCGGGTGTCGTCGTTGGAAAAGGTTTTGTGTGTTTCGTTTGAGGATGAGTTGTCGCTTCTGGAACGTGAAATTTACGAGGACGATAGTGAGTTTCTTGACCGCGTTGACCAAGGGAGGACAACCCGCGAGCTGGTCACCGAGCTGATGGATGACTCGGTGGATATGGAAGCCATTATTTCCATGATGCAGCTGGAGCGGTTTATCGATACGGGATTTCGTATTCTATCGACTGGTGAGCGTAGGCGAATGATGATTGCGCGGGCACTGGCTCAGGCGCCTGACATGTTGGTGCTTGACGAGCCGTTTGACGGGTTGGATGTGGATTTCACCCGTCACCTTGACGAGTTGATAGCAGGGCTGAGTGGGAAAATGCCTGTGGTTCTGATAGTGAATCGGTTGTCCCAATTGGGCGGGCAAATTACACACCTTGCCGGTCTGTCACAGGGCGAGCTGATCATTGCTGGATCACGCGACGAGGTTGAAAAATCGCCACTCTGGAAGCAGTTTCAGTCGACGCATGTTGATGTGGCATCACTGCCCGGTCTTCCTCCGGGGTTTGAGCCCTACGTTCCAGATGCCGAACGTCCGGTGGTTGAAATGCGTGACGTCAAGGTGGGCTATCATCAGAAACCGATCATCGACGGGCTCGACTGGGTGATCATGCCCGGTGAGAACTGGAAAGTCAGCGGGCCAAACGGTTGTGGTAAGTCAACACTGGTGAACCTCGTTTCCGGTGATCACCCGCAGTGCTACGCGAACGAGATTTATCTATTTGGAAAACAACGTGGGCAAGGCGAAAGCATCTGGGACATCAAGCGGCATATGGGTCTGATGTCTACAGCGCTGCACCAGCAGTATCGCGTGACTGTGACGGTGGAAACGGTGGTGCTGTCAGGATTTTTTGACAGCATCGGAGTATATCGGCAGGCAAAGCCATGGCAGCGCGACCTCGCGGCGGAATGGCTCGAGTTTCTCGGCATGTCAGCAATGAAAGGTGAGTTATTCCAGAGGCTTTCATTTGGGCAGCAGCGTATGCTGCTGATTGCCCGTGCATTGGTGAAAAGGCCACATCTGCTCATTCTTGACGAGCCGTGCATCGGACTTGATCCGGCGAACCGAGCACTGGTGGTGGGTTTGGTTGAGAGAATATGTGCCAACGATTTGGCCCAGCTGCTCTACATCTCGCACGAACCAGAGGATCATATTGCCTGTCTCACTCACGAGTTGAAGTTTGAGGAAATCAAGCCGCGACCCAACTCAGGCCCTGCCTACAGGATCGTCAAGGGTCCGGTATTGTCTTGAGCCTAAAAAGTTTGTCTTTGTGTGGAATTGGGATCATTTTCTGATCATGAAACCTCATCGCGGAAATCATACATTAGCCGTTCTCTCCTCCATGTGCGCCATGCTGTTCACAAGCTTCACGGTAGCTGCTGAACCTGATGCTGGAGCGGAGACCAAGCGTTTGGCGGAGGAAGTGGGATCCTTGACCAATGCCCGGGTCGCAATCGAGATGCCGGAAAAGAAGATCAAGCTCACCTATTTTGCGGGATCAATGTCCAAAGCTCAGCTAGCCAAGGTGGCGCGGCTCGCTCCGAATGTCCGTATTGTCACAGGACTCAGCCGTGAGCAGGCTTTGGCACGGGCCCATGAAGCTCACGGCATCGATGCCCGGTATGCCAAGCCGGACTTCCTCGCCAAGGCGAAAAACCTTCGCTGGGTCCAGGTATCGAGTGCTGGGGTTGATCGCTATTTGGGAATCAAGCCGCTGATGGACAATGACGCTATCGTGATGACGAATTCCAGGGGGGTTCATGGGCCAGCGATTGCTGACCACGCCATGGCGATGTTGCTTTCCCTGACGCGGAACCTCAATCACTTTGCGCAGAACCAGAAGAAGGGAGCCAGGGTCAGAAGTGGGGGAACGAGTGAGCCGATCGCTCTGCAAGGACGCACCATGCTGGTCGTTGGTCTGGGTGGCATTGGTTCACAGATTGCCCAGCGAGCGCATGGCTTTGGGATGAAAGTGATTGGGACGCGGCGCAGTGACAAGCCGTCACCCAGCTACATCAAGCGGGTTGGAAAACCGAAGGATTTGCTCGCCATGCTGCCCGAAGCCGATGTGGTGGCACTGGCCGTGCCATTGACGGATGAAACGAGAAATCTGCTGGATGCCAAAGCTTTTAACACCATGAAGCCGGGTGCTTATTTGATCAATATTGCCAGAGGCAAGGTGGTTCATACGGAGGCAATGCTCAAAGCTCTGAAAAGTGGTCGGCTAGCCGGTGCCTGTCTCGATGTAACCGATCCTGAACCTTTGCCAGCTGGTCATGAGCTGTTGAAAACTCCCAATGTGATCATCACACCGCATAT
>JARFPV010000662.1 GCA_029288115.1 Akkermansiaceae bacterium
GCCCACGGATGATCAGGCCGGCATCTCCACCCGTGGCCACCACGGTCGGTGGTTCAGGAAGTTCCTTTTTGATTTGGCAAAGAATTTCCCGAACCAGACCACGGTATCCATAAACGGCCCCCGCAAGCATTGCCTCTTCCGTGGATTTGCCAATTGCATGATCGGGTTCCTCCAGTTCGATATGTGGCAGCAGCGCGGTTCGGCGGGCTAGCCCCTCTGTCATGGAGGCGAGTCCGGGGGCGATGACACCTCCCTTGTAGAGGACCTCGTCGTTTTCTTTAGAGATGACGTCAAAAGTCACGGCGGTGCCGAAATCCAATACCACGCATGAGCTCCCAAACTGAGTGAAGGCGGCGGTAGCATTGGCAAGGCGGTCAGCTCCGATCTGCTCGGGTTTTGGGTAGTCAATGCCGATGGGAAGTTTGCTCTGATGGCTGAGTAAGTGACAGGGTGCAAGCTCGCTGAGAAACGTGGATAGAATATTTGCTTTGGCAGGAACTACCGAACTGACGAGGGCGCCATCCCAGATGATGCCCCTGAGGGTGGATTTCAGGGATGTTTCCGATATGTCTTCCGTGGCAATTACGGCGTGCCAATCAGACAATGCGTCCTCGGAGGCGAGGGCGAATTTGGTGCGGGTGTTGGAGTTATCAACCAGAAGGAAATTCATAGGACAGTGGCAACTCCTCGAACCATAGGGTGGGGGAAGGGGGCTTGGAAAGTACTGGATACATAAAACTGAGACACAAAAAAACCGGGAAGGGCCAGACCCCCTTCCCGGTTGTAGCGTAGTTATGAAAAGTTACGCATTAAGGATTGTATGCAGGAGCACCGTGCTCGGCCACGTCGAGGCCTTCCGCTTCTTCTGCTTCGTCGACGCGCACGCCCATGATCGCTTTGATCACGGAGAATAAGATGAACGAGAAGGCAAATGCGAAGGCTCCGATGGAGACGGTTCCAATGACCTGGGTAACGAATGACGTTTCAACTCCTTCTTTGGTAAGGAATGGAAGGCCAATACAAACGGTTCCCCAGATACCACATGTGCCGTGCACTGAAATTGCACCAACTGGGTCATCAATCTTGATTTTATCAAGGAAGAGGACAGAGAGGACCACAAGCACACCGGCAAGGCCACCTGCGATGACAGCACCGATTAGTGTGAGTTGATCTGCTCCTGCGGTGACACCGACCAGGCCTGCAAGGATACCGTTCAGTGACATGGAGAGGTCGGGCTTTTTCAGAGTGATCCAAGAGAAGAACATGCAACCGAGTCCACCTGCGGCAGCACCCAGAGATGTGGTAACAATCACATAGGAAATTGAGCTTGGATCTGCTGAGAGCACTGAGCCGCCGTTGAAGCCGAACCAGCCGAACCACAGGAGGAAAGCACCGATGGTTGCCAGGGGCATGTTGGATGGGAGGATTGGCTTAACACCATCCTTGGTATACTTGCCCTTACGAGGTCCCAGGACGAGCACGCAAGCTAGTGCGGCAAAGCCACCGAAACCGTGGACAACGGATGAGCCGGCGAAGTCGTAGAAGCCCATGTCGTCAAGGAATCCTTCACCCCACTTCCAGCTACCTGTGATTGGGTATGCAATTCCCACGAGGAGAGCAGCAAAGATCATGAAGCTAGAGAGCTTGACCCGCTCAGCAACTGCACCAGAAACAATCGTGGCTGCAGTAGCTGCGAACATGGCTTGGAAAATGAAGTCAGCAAAACCTGTCTGACACAATCCTGTGCCACCGTATGAGATGTCGGTGCTACCGTAGTCGGCATTGGTGATTTGTGAGCCGATGGCGAAAAACTCGTTAAAGTCTCCCGGATACATGGCATTAAAACCGTAAACAGCATAAAGGACTAATCCCGAACAGATAATGAAGACGTTCTTAAACAGAATGTTTACTGTGTTTTTTCTCTGACAGAGACCGGACTCAATGCATGAGAAGCCGAGGTGCATGATAAATACAAGGAATGCACAGAGTAGGATCCAAACGTTGGATAATCCGAAGAACGGTGCATCTTCGTATCGGTCGTAGTAGCCTTCTGCAGCTGCCTTTTGCTCAGCTGTCAGTGCCGATGAGTCACCACCGAACTGCATATATTTGTAAATGCTTTTTCCAATCAGGTCGACTGCGCCTTCGTCGTAGTCGGCATGTTCAGAATCAAGCATTTCTTGAGTCACTTGGTAATCATCGGACTTGGGGTCGATGATTTCCGCGTGGGCGGCGGGCGTAAGGCTGATAATTGCCGTGAGGCACATCAGGAGTGCTAGTTTGATAGTGTTTTTCATCATAGTAATGGAACTAATTCAGCCGATACACAGCATGAGACGTGCCAAATTTGGACGCGAGCTGATTAGGGATTGTGATAAAAAGTTGGCACGCTGCTTGCTAAACATTTTCTCGCGCGCGCGAGATGCCCTAAGTAGAAAAGAAAATTTCTTTTTCCCGGGCTGTGCCGCGTATCCAGAAAAAAAAAAATATCACTATGAACCAACTGAAGACCCTGTGGCTAACCCCACTTTTATTACTGATGTCTGCGCCATTACTCATGGCTGCTGAAGAACCTCCAACGCTCAATAGTGGCGATACAGCCTGGATGCTGGTTGCCTCGCTGCTTGTGTTATTGATGTGCCTGCCAGGTCTGGCGCTCTTCTACGGCGGCCTTGTCCGTAGCAAAAACGTACTGAGCGTTTTTGTGCAGTGCTTCGCCATGGCCGGCGTCATGTCCATCCTATGGGTGGTGTTTGGCTACGCGGCCGCTACGGGAAGTTCTGAAAGCGGAATCATCGGCTGGGACAAGACCAAGCTGTTCCTCGACCATATTACTTCCACGAATAACGGAAATGGACCGCTTTCTGGCACTATTCCCGAAAGTGTCTTCGTCATGTTCCAGATGACATTCATCATCATTAGTCCCGCACTGATCGTGGGTGCCTTTGCTGAGCGGATGAAATTCTC
>JARFPV010000210.1 GCA_029288115.1 Akkermansiaceae bacterium
CCTATTAACTAACAATCAACTCACAAACATATTAAAATAAACAACACAGTAAAAAGTGTCAATTGACTAGCCTTTATAATGCTTTGCCCCTGATATTCCGAAGCGCACGAACCGGAAGCTAGTAGAGTGATTCAGGCAAAAAAAGGAGGCAATGCTGTGACGGCAGAGGTGAAGAATGATATCTACGCAAATATCAAAACGCCGTTTAAACACGGGGTGGTCCTCAAGGGGGCAAAACCTGGTCAAAAGAACTAAGGGACAGACCAACTGTGAGAGAAAAAGTTTGACGCACTTGCATAAAAGTGTTCTAGTGAACATGTCATGCGCCAAGCCCGTTTCCTCTCCCCCTCTGCGGAGACATCTTCCTCTCTCTACCATTGCATTTCCCGTGTGGTGGACAGGCAGTTTGTGCTTGGGCGTGAGGAAAAGGACATGTTTGTGCGCATGATGCGGCAATACGAGACGTTCTGCGGCGTGCGGGTGCTTTCCTACTGTATCATGAGCAACCATTTCCATTTGCTCGTTGAGGTGCCACCGAAGGAAAAGGGGGCGGCTGTCACGCTCTCGGATGAGGATTTCCTGGCGCGACTCAAGCCGATGTATTCGAAGGTTTATTACCGCGGTATTGAGCAGATGCTGGAAAGATTCCGTGCCGATGGGGCGGATGCTGCAGCCAGCGAGCTTAAGGAGAAATTCAGCTGCCGGATGCACGATCTTTCCGAGTTCATGAAAGGGCTTAAACAGAGGTTTACCCAGTGGTATAACGGTGCTCACGGTCGGCGCGGAACTTTGTGGGAAGGCCGGTTTAAGAGTGTCCTAGTGGAGGATGGATACGCGGCGCGGGTGATGTCGGCCTATATCGATTTGAACCCAGTTAGGGCGGGCATGGTGACAAGACCCGAGGACTACAAGTGGTGCTCCTACGGTGAGGCGATGCAGCCGAAGGCTAGCACCGGCAGGGAAAAAGCGCGCGCCGGGATTTGCCGGATACTTGAAACCAATCAGGAGTTAGGAAACAAAGCACCTAGATCACAAGTTTGGACTGAGGGTGCGGCGGATCACTACCGAATGATGCTCTTTGCTGATGGCGAGGAGGTGTTTATTGACGAATGTCATTTAAATAAGAAAGGCCCTGCGGCTGGAAGCCACAGCCACGTTAGGAAAGGCTTTAAGCGTAAGGACGTGGAGAAGGTGCTCGCGAAGGGAGGCAAGCTCAGTGTGGGTGAGGCATTGCGCTGCAAGGTAAGGTATTTCAGCGATGGAATGACGTTTGGTAGTCGGGATTTTGTCAACAATGTATTCAAGGACGCGAGGGAGAGGTTTGGGGAGAAACGCAAGAGCGGGGCAAGACCGTTGAAGGGGGTAGGGTGGCAGAAAACACAGACGCGCCTATACTCGATGCGGCAGTTGGTGAAGGAGCCTCTTGAGTAACCCGGCATCGGAGAACTAACCGTCCTTCCAACGCCATTCCCCATCACCGGGAGGTGGGATTTTTATGTGGAGTAGTGGCTTGACGCCTCGCCTCGTTGATGCCATATTGACAACACAACATTGAGCCGCTTAGCCTTGCTACGCAACCATCATGCACGTCATCACCCGCCGGAGGCTCACAGAATACGCCAACAAGCACCCGAACGCCGCCGCTTCACTCACAGCGTGGCACACCGTGGTCAGAGCCGCACGGTGGCAGTCCATTGCCGAAGTTAGAAATACCTTCCCCCACGCAGATGCCGCACAAGCCGCCAGCGGCAAGACCATCACCATTTTCAACATCGCCGGAAACAATCACCGGCTCATCACCGCCATCCACTACAACACGGGGAAAATTTTCATCCTCAAGATCCTCACTCACTCGCAATACGATAAACCTAACTGGAAAAAAGAACTATGAGCCGCGCACGCAACAAAACATCCCTGCCCAGGTTTTCCGCACTGCCCAAAACCTACGGGGCACTGTGCCGCCTCCACATGCCTCGCACCATCCATGACGGTATCGAACTGGATGCTGCTACGGAAATCATCGACCTCATGGCAGGGCACAAGCTCACCAAGGACCAAGAGGACTACCTCACCACGCTGGCCGACCTTGTGGCAGTGTATGAGGAAAACCACATCGACCAGCTCCCCAAGCTCAAGCCTCGTGAATTCCTTGCCGTCCACCTCGACAACATCGGCATGAATGCCACCACATGGGGCAAGCTCATCGGCATCGACCGCTCGACCGCCTCGCGACTTCTCAGGGGAGAAAGAAAGCTCAATACCGACCACATCCGCAAGACAGCCGAGGCCCTGCGCATCGATGCTGGATTGATGATCTAGAATTACAGCATCCAGTAGCTATTGAAATGTTAGGGCCTTGGTGGACTCGCACTCATACTCCGTCGCCGTAAGTAAACCGGCCTCGGAAAACCAACCATCTTTCCAACCCCATTCCCCGGTCACACGGGGCGTGGGGTTTTTCTGTTTGGTCGAATATCCAACAGCCAACAAGGAATATTCAATTGCCAAGTAGAGGGCGTCACCACCGCGTTTTGTTTTTGATCGGTATGTGTTCCCAGCGACGCTGATGCGCGTGTCCTTTCGTCGGTTGGAAATTCCTTGATGGATATTGGATATTCAATTTGTCTGGCTAGTTCCGCATGCTAAGGGGGCAGGGCTTGACGCAGTAGTTCCGCACCGCACACAGCCCAACCGAAGAAGGGACAAACACCTCAAGACAGGCTACTTCACCTATCCTCTGCTGTGGACAAGAGTGTCCACACTCCTTACTTCAACCTGCTTCGCGGGGTTATGGAGGAGGGGCATGCTCCGTCCTCAGTAGCTTCATGTGGAGGCAGGATCTCTCGATAACCTCTGCCTTGTTCCTGTTCGGTGACCAAGCCCGAAATCACTCCTCTTCCACTGTCTCGTCGCGCTGATAGATCGGGAGCTGACGGTAGGGAACGGTGAAGGCGAGCACCATGACGGATGTGCCGTAAACACCTCCTGCTTCACGGCTGTACCATGAGCCGTCTTCCTTCTGTTTGCTGAGGTAATTCTCATACATCCAGGTGGCGTACTGGTCCCAGTATTTGCCGCCGAGCTGGAACATGGCTTGCGCATTGTAGTAGTTACCGTAGAACTCAAATTGTTTACCGGGGAGTGAGCGGTAGGTTTTTAACACGTAGTCGCCTGCCTTGAGGGTGGAGGGTTTGCCGTGCTCGCCGCAGAGTTCCAGACAGAGTAGACCCATGCCTGTTAGGGTAGTGCTATGGCTTTCGGTATTGGTGTAGCCAAACGTGCCGGTTTTTTGATTGTGGTGGCGGTAGAGGTATTTGACCGCGTCCGCAATGGCCTTGTCCGGCACGGCGGCACCGTTGAGTTTGGCGGAGCGAAGTGCCATCAGTGCCCAGCCGCTGCATGAGGTGTCGCTGTCACGCGACCCGGGATGGTATCGCCAGCCGCCCTGATTTTGGTCTGATTTTTTAACCTTTTGGGCGCGCAGGATCAGCTGTAGTGCCTTGGGGAGTGCTTCATCGATTTTTTTCTGACGTGTAGGATCGACCATGCCGGAGACTTCGGACAGGAACAGAGTGGCGATGTTGTGGGCGTACATGGGGCCGGAGCCACCGCTTCCGGCTTGGAATACCCCGTCGCTTTTTTGGTTATCGAGAATGAAGTCGATACAGCGGTTGATATTCTCAGCGTAGGGGCCTTCGGTCGGGAGATGCCCCTTGGAAAGAAATGCCATGCCGGCGAGAGCGGGGATGCCGGTGGAGGTGCCGAATCGTTCGGGGAATGAGCCATTTTTCAGCTGCACCTTGGCGAGGTATCCGAGCCCTTTTTCAATGCTGGGCTCCATCTTGTCCTTGAACTTGTCGAAGACGGTTTCGTTCTCGGCGTGGAGAGTGGGGGAAAAAAGCAGAACGAGTAAAAGCGCGGTTAGCCATAGGGTAGGACCAGTTTTTAACTTGTCGGCAGGATGTGTGAAGTAGCTTCTCGGGTTGATGGTTCCCGGGGTTGCCGACAAGTTAAAAACTTGTCCTACTTTGTTTCTCGGATCTAACATCATTTCTTCCCCTTTCCTTCACTGGCGATTTGCTCGAAGTAACGCTGAACCAGATTGCGGTAGTCTTCGGGAATGTCGGCTGTGGCGGCGCCGCCGACATCTGACTTCATCATTTCCTTGAGTTTCTCCCAGTCCTGCATCGAGACACCGAGTTTAGCGAGTTCCGGGGGTACGCCGGGATCGGGCTGTGCCATGCGTTCGCCTTCCTTGGGTTTGTCGCCTGACTGCTCGGACGGTTCACCCGGTTCGCCCTGGGCCATCTGCTCACCGGGTTTTTGTCCTGGCTTTCCCTTTTGCCCCGGCATCTTGCCCTGCTGCATGTTCTCCATGGCTTGCTGAGCGAGTTCGCTCAGGGCCTCGGCAGCTTCCTTGGCGGCGCCAGCGGCTTCCTGGGGTGATTGTGCCTGTGCGGCTTCGGCGGATTTTTCAAATGCCTCGGCGAGTTGTTTGCCATCGGCAGGTGCTTGTTTTTCTGCTGCCTGCTGCGCTTGTTCTGAATTTGCCTGGGCTTCTGCTTGTGCGGCTTGGGCGTCGAGTTTTTCTGCCTGGGCGTCGAGTGCCTCGGCTGCTTTATCGAGTGCCTTGGCTGCCTCGGTATTGCGTTCGGCAGCGGCTTGCTGGTTCCCTTGCTCCGCCTGCTTGGCGGCTTCTTGCGCCTGGTTCTCTCCTTGCTGGGCGGCTTGTTCCGCCTGTGCCATTTCACTGGACTTGCCATTGATTTCAGGAATGGCTTCGACGTCATCAGCGAGTTGTTCAGCGGCGTCTGCCTGGAGTTGCTGCAGTTCCGCCTGGGCTTTATCGATGTCACCTTCTTCGAGTGCCTCCAGGGCTTCGGCGATTTTTTCCTGGCGTTCTGCGAGCTGCTCTAACTCGGGGTCTTTCTGGTCGCCCTGCTGCTCACCATCTCCAGCCTGTTGTTCGCCGGGTTGCTCTCCCGGTTGCTCTCCGGGTTGCTCTCCGGGTTGCTCTCCGGGTTGCTCTCCGGGTTGCTCGCCTGGTTGTTCGCCTGGTTGTTCGC
>JARFPV010000691.1 GCA_029288115.1 Akkermansiaceae bacterium
AGTTTTTTGTATTCGCTCGCCTGGTAGTTGTGCTCCCGTACAAAGAGCGGGTGCATTGCTGTGAGGCCTGGTTGGTCGTTGGCGCGAACCTCGCCCGCGAGAAAGAAGTTGGGGCTGTTGGCTGGTGCGTTGTCCAATCCTGTGAGGTTGTATGGCAGCATTTCACCGTGGATTGTTTCGATGGTCTTTAGTTTGCCGCTGCCGTCGAGCCGCCTGAGTGCCCGGGCCCGGGTTTCGTCTGAGCCATAGACATTGGATGCATCGATGTAGGCTGTGACGGCGTTGACCTGTTGCCGGATCCCGTCCACGTATTCGTAAAACGAGCGGTTCATAGGGATGATTACCTTCCCTGTGCCAAGGGGATCGAACCAAGTGTCGCTTTTGGGTACGGAAATATTAAATGGTTCAGCAGGCGAAATGACTCGAGTTTCAGTGATGTCATGATCAAGAAACTGTCCCCATTGCCAGAGGAAGTCAGAAGCCAGGTCGCGATTTTCGATACTCTTTTTCTGAGCCGATAGCGCGTTACTGAGCGATCTTGTATTGGCTAAGCCCGCTCCGCTGGGGGCGTCTTTCCCATCTGCATAGCGTGCGGGAATGATTCGGATGAAAGTTTGATCTGCGGTTCCCCATTCGGGATGTCGAAGGTTGTTATTGCTGCCATTGATCGAGCGAAATTCACTGGGCAGTTCGACATTGACCGAGTCGTTTTGGGGCGATGTGTCAGCGAGTAATGGTGAGTTCGTCGCTGCAAGCAGTAGAGTACTGGTTCTTACGAACCAACTGTAAGGGGGGTGCATTGATGTTGGGGTTAAGGGTGAATGCGAAAAACATTAAGATCTGCTTTCTGAACTCAGATGTGAGAAATCAAATAGCTTAAGAATTTCGCTAACACCAATTAATCGTATTTTTGATTCTTGTTAAGAAAAAATGTTAAATTATTAAAAAAACCTATTAGTTAAGGGGATTTTCTGTAAATATTATTAGTTTGGGCACCTTAAGCATCCTGTCATTTTGGTGGATTCGTGCCTCCCTATCGCAGGTGTTCCTTGCGGTACGCGCTGGGGCTCAATCCGGTCTGACTTCGGAAGGCGTGCGAGAAGTGACTGTGATCATAAAATCCGCATTGATGGGCGATATTGGCGACAGTCAGTTGTGTTTCCTCGAGCAAACGGCAGCTTTTTCTTACACGGATACGTTGCAAATAGTCTTTTGGGCTCATGCCCAGGACCGCATGGAATTTACGGACAAACTGGCTGTGCGAGAGGCCGCTGAGTCGTGCCAGATCGGCAATCTTGAGTTCGCTTCCGTATTCTTCCTGCATTCGGCGCACAGCTTTGAACAAGGTTCCGAGCGGAGTATTTAAAGCCTTAGCCTGATCGAAAATACGATGAATTCCTGCCACGCCAATGACTTGTCCCTGATGGTCTTTGACTGGAAATTTGCTGTAAATAATCATATTATCCGAGCCTGTATCCTCTGGAGCTGGAGCGAGTTGGTTGACGATGGCGCTACCCGAACGTATCACCATTTGGTCACCTTCTGCGTAGTTAGCGGCACGCTCTTCTGACCAGTAATCTGCATCAGTTTTACCCAAGGTTTCCGACTCATCAGCAGTGTTGCAGTATGCGCAGGCGCGTCGGTTTTGCATCACAAAACGCCCGGCTCGATCCTTCATGAAAAACGCTTCTTCTACGAGGCAGTCACTCAGCTCGCGCGTCAATGATCGCCAATCCACACGCTCAAGAAAGGTTTCTGCATCATAATTCTCCGCCATGCGCAAATTTTACACGACAATATATTAAATTTACAAGACATTACCGATCCTCATCTGTAAACTGCGCCTGCAATGAATCCAGATTCACTCGAAAACACATCACTCGTCGTGATCGGCGGCACCACAGGCCTCGGTCTATCGGCCTCACTATCCTTCATGCGAGCTGGCGCGAGTGTCGTCGCCGTTGGTCGAAACGAAGACAACGTGATCAAAGCGCAAGCCGAGATGGAGAAAATTGATCCGGGCCGTGGTCATGCTATCGCGGGTGATGCGATTGATCCGGAAACGAGTTCTGGAGCCATTGCCGCCTGCATCGAAAAATTCGGCAGTTTTGATGGGCTCTATCATGTCGCCGGTGGCAGTGGTCGGCGGTTTGGCGACGGCCCACTGCACGAGATCACCGTCGAGGGCATTGATAAGACGCTGGATCTCAACCTCAAGTCACTGATGCTGAGTAACCGTGCGGCAGTCCAGACATTCCTCGAACGCAATACCGCAGGACGCATCTTGAACATGGGATCTGTGCTCGGTTATTCACCTTCACCACAATATTTTTCGACTCATGTCTATGCAGCTGCCAAGGCGGCTATCATAGGCTTTACCAAAGCGACGGCGGCCTATTACGCGGCCAGCAACATCCGCTTCAATGTCATTGCGCCTGCTCTGGTTGAAACACCGATGGCGCAGCGTGCAGCCAACGACGATGTCATCCAAAACTTCATCAAGACCAAACAGCCTCTTGATGGCGGTCGCATCGGGTGTCCTGAAGATCTCGATGGGCTCGCGACCTACTTGCTGTCGGAACAGAGCCGATTCGTCACCGGTCAGGTGATCGCTGTCGATGGCGGCTGGACCGTTTCCGAAGGCCAACTCTAGCAAAAAAAATGAAAGCTACATACGATAGTCTAATACCACAGATTGATGCCGCACTGCCGGGTCTCGGTAACCTGCATTGTTTGTTAGGTTTTGATGGCACTGTAGACGTGATTTGCAAGCCGGTCAAAGAACGTGACGGCGTGGGTGATCAGTATAAGGCATTCCCAACCATTCGGGATTTCGGGCAACGCGTGATCGATGCAGATGGTAAGAGCGCGCTGATCGAAATTGTTGCTGAACAGGAAAAAATCGGTGGCAATGGACCAATTATGGCCAATGCGCTTGCCCAATCCGGATTGCCTGTTGATTACATTGGAACCATGGGGAAACCTGACATCCATCCGGCATATTCAGAATTTGTTAACAGGCTACAAGTCCACTCCATTGCCAATCCGGCGGTCACGCATGCTCTGGAATTTTCAAACGGAAAAGTGATGCTAACAAACACCGGGTGCTACGACAATGTCTCTGCGGAGACACTGGAGCGCGACCTCGGCGCTGACAATATGGTCCGTCTCGTTGGGCAATCAAAACTGTGCTGCTTGCTGAACTGGACTTGCCTTCCCGAATTAAATTCAATCCTGCAATGGTATCTGGATAGTATCCTGCCCGCATCTGACACAAATCCGGAGCGCATCTTCTTCTTTGATCTGGCCGACCCATCGATGCACTCAGATGAAAGAATTCGAGTCGTGTTAGATTTCATCAGCAAATTTTCAGACCACGGGCGTGCCGTGCTGGGTATGAATTTTAATGAGACTTGCCAAGTTTGCAGGGTGCTCGGCATCGATACGCCAGACAGTGAACCCGAATCCCTGTGCCGGGCACTCGAGGCGATCCGGTCGCAGCTCGGAATTGATTGCGCCATGGGGCATCCCGTCGATTTTGCTGCTTGCGCGACGGCGGATGGCAGCTGGTCCGTTCCTGGTCCACACACCGCAACACCAAAGATCACTACCGGTGCGGGCGACCACCTGAACGCCGGTTTCAGTTTAGGGCTTCTCCTTGGATGTTCTCCTGAAGATGCTCTCAAGCTTGGCGTGCTCTACTCCGGTTATTACGTGAGAACAGCGCAGCCACCACACCTCCGCGACATTCCAGAATTTATTCAAACACTCAACACAACCAACACATGACACCCACCCAAGAATTCCTCAACAAGAGCCGCGGACTGATCGACGCGGTCGAAGCCCAGCAATCCACCATTGAACAAGTCGCGGATCTTTTTGCCGAGACGATCCTCGCCGGCCGCATGGTCCACCTTTTCGGTTCCGGCCACAGCCGGATGATGACCGAGGAAATGTGGCCGCGCTATGGTTCTTTCCCTGGATTCAACCCGATCGTCGAGCTCTCGCTCTCATTTCACAATCTTGTGATCGGAGCGAATGGGCAACGTCAGGCGATGTTTCTCGAGAACGTCCCGGGTCTCGCCGACCGCATCCTTCGTAATTTCGATTTGAGCGAGCAGGATTCTGCCTTGGTCATCTCGTCGAGCGGCTGCAACGTTGTGCCGATTGAGATGGCTGAGATTTTTCAGCAGTGCGGCGTGAAGGTTGTCGCCCTCATCAGCAAGCTTCACTCCGAACCAAGCACAAGCAAACGAGAAGACGGAAAAAAACTGCAGGACTTCGCAGATGTCGTGCTCGATACCGGTGCTCCGCTTGGTGATGCCATGGTCAGTATTGACGGGCTGGATGAGCCGGTCGCTCCGGGGTCTGTCTCTTATACACATCTCCGAGCCCACG
>JARFPV010000701.1 GCA_029288115.1 Akkermansiaceae bacterium
ATGCACATCATGTGGAGATCGAATCGCTTGCCACAAAAAAAGCACCCCGCAATGCGGAGTGCCTTGTAAAATGATCAGGTAAACTCCTGAGCGGTGCGTTAGGACTCCTTGTCCTCTGCCTGCTTTACTCTTTGGAATTTCCAGCGGATAGCATGGCGCTTGGACGCGGTGCGCTCTTTGCGCTGCTTGCGCTGGGTCACGGTCTCGAATGAACGGCGACGACGCATTTCCTCGAGAATGCCCTCTGAATCGAGCAGACCTTTAAGACGCTTGAGAGCACGGTCAACGGGCTCTCCCTTTTGGATTTCTATACCTCTCATGATGAATTTTTGTTGGTTTGGGAAAATGGATGGGTGCTCGCCGTTCTGGGTTCTATTGGCGGCAGGGAGGCGGAAACTAGGCGTCATCCCTCCAGTGGTCAAGCACGAAAGATGGAGAAAATGAAGGTTGTTCTGGGTTAGTCGTCGCCCGGAAGTAGTCGTTTCAGGCTGGCGTAGATCGGTCTGCCCGTCACCCTGCGGTTGAACAGGTAAATTGCGACGCACGCGAAAAGGATATTGGTTCCCCAGGCCGCTAGGGCAGGGGGCAAGGTGCCTGCTTCACCAAAGGTCAGGAAAAAGCTCGAGGAAAACAGCATTCCCACGCACAGAAACAGAGCGATGGATACTCCGCCACCCACGCCCCTGCGCGAAAAAACTACCCCCAGAGGGGCCGCAAGCAAGATGACGACCAGGCAGATCACCGGCTGGGCGAAACGGTAGTGCCACTGCGTGAGATAGGGTCTGTGGTTTGCCCATTCCACACCATCATGCGCGCGCAGCCAACTGTTGAGTTCAGGGATGCCTAGGTGAGACTGGGCCAAGCCGGGTTTGACAATCTGCCAGGGCGTCTCAGGCCAGTCGCGCACCACGATGTCACCCGTCTTCAGCAGAACGGGTTTTGGAGATGCTTGTTTATCGACGATTTGCGTGCCGGTGAAGGTCCATTTTTTGTCCTCACGTGACCAGTGTGCCTGTTTTGCCTCCAGTACAGTTGTGGGATGCCCACCACTGTTGAACGAGCTCACTTTGACGTTTTTAATGGTGTCGGTTTTTTCAAACTGATAGGGGAATGCGCCGACCAGCCAGACACGCTTCGATACAGAATCTCGGTAGAGAACGGTGCGTGCACGGTCTGCTTCTCCGTTCTCTGCTTTATCCATGATGATTTGTTTGTGACCTTCGGCGGATGGTCCCCAGTGGTAGTTGAAGATAAGGCATACCGTCGATGAAAAGACACCCATCGTCAGTAGCGGCAGTACTATCCTGAAGATACCTCGTCCCGTCTGAATCATCGCAACAATCTCCTGATGCCTCGACATTTTCCCCAGACTGTAAAGCAATGCCAGTAGAAGTACATAGGGCAGAACAAATACGATCATGGCAGGCAAAAAGATGCTGTAATAACTCAGGATGATCTCTGTGGTGTTGTTGCTCTGTGCGAATTTGGACGCGTTGTTCTGTAAGTCGGTAAGTAGAAGCACGGCAAGCATGCCACTCATACAGAGTGCGAAGGCAGAGAGGAACCGGCGCGCGAGATAGCGATCGAGACTTCCTGAAAAATGATAAAGCCAGGCGGCAATGGCTGGTAACATACACAGCAGCGCCAGAAGCCATGGGCGCAATCTGTGGCCCGGGATATCCGTATCGGGAAATCCGATGATGTGTTCATCGACAGCCGCTGATTCATGCGGGATAACATAAGTGCAACACACAACGCCCAAAATGGTCAGCCCGATTGGCCAAAGCAGGGATTTGAGCGAGGATGTTGCTAACACGAGTCAATGATGCCAATCCTCGTGAAACTGGCAAGTCACAAGTGTTGGTAGCCACCTTGGGAAATGACGGAGCAATTTCCCCAAGACCTCGCCTTGCGGGTGCCCCGTCCCCGTGTTATCCCTCTGCCCGAATCATGGGTATCGCCGATAGAGACTACCACCGAAACACGCCGCCGAATATGCACGGTGGCATACCGCGCCAGCCGTCACGCCTCGCGGGTGCTCCGGTTGTGAAGTGGCTGATGATCATAAATATCGCGGTGTATTTCCTCGATATGATTTTTTTGAAGTACCTGTTCTTTGAATGGGGATATTTCAGTGTGCACACGGCGATTGAGAATTTTCAGGTTTGGCGCTTTCTTACCTTCCAGTTTCTCCATCAAACAACCAGCTATCATCACCTGCTTGTAAACATGCTGGGCCTCTTCTTTTTTGGGCACTTTGCCGAACGCTGGTGGGGGAGTCGAAAATTCCTGTGCTACTATCTGGCGACTGGGGTTGCCGGTGCCGTGCTTTATGTCATCCTTTTCTACGCTGGAGTGTTCGGCAAAGGGCCAATCCAAGTGACAGAGGAAATCTGGATACCTGCGTCTCACCAGGGACTTGTGGGCGCATCAGCGGGTATCTTTGGGATTCTGGCATGCGTCGCGATCATCGCGCCAAATCTCAAGGTATTGTTGTTCTTCATCCTGCCCATGAGCATGCGCACTTTCGCCTACATGGCATTGGGTATCAGCACGTTTGTGATTCTATTTAATCTAGATAACGCCGGCGGTGAAGCAGGTCACCTTGGGGGAGCCATTCTTGGATTTATCCTTATGAAGTTTCCGTTTCTGCTCAATTTCATTGGCGAAAAAAAAGGGCGAAATCGTCGAGTCGTCGATGCCCGGGTGATGAGTGACTCAAAAATGAAACCACGCATTTCCATCAGCCTCGATGATTCGGAAATCGACCGCATCCTCGACAAGGTCAATCGCGACGGACTCCAGAGCCTCACCGAGGAGGAACGCGAGGTGCTCAAACGTGTGGCTAATCAATAACTTGTATGATGGACGACCGGGAAATGATCGACTGCCCTGAGCAGGAAAAACAAATGGCAAGACTGCGCGCCATCATGCACCGGCTCCGTGCACCCGGTGGTTGCCCATGGGATGCAGAGCAAACGCACGAAAGCCTGCTGCCAAACCTGATCGAGGAAACCTACGAAACGGTCGACACGATCAAACGAGGCGATTGGGAGCACCTCAAGGAGGAGCTAGGTGATCTGTTGCTTCAGGTCGTCTTTCATAGTGAACTTGCCGAGGAGGCAGGGAGATACAGTTTTGATGACGTTGCCCGGGGTGTGAGTGATAAACTTGTTAGGAGACATCCTCACGTCTATGGAGATAGTTCAGTGAGCGACACCGATGCTGTACTAAACCAGTGGGATGCGATTAAACGGCAGGAAAAGGGTGACGAGGAAAAACCCTACCTGCACGATGTCGGCAAAGGACTTCCCGCCATGCTGCGAGCCGCCAAGCTTCAGAAAAAAGCGGCTAAAGTAGGCTTCGACTGGCCGGATGACATAGGAGTGGTCGAGAAAATACGTGAGGAACTAAGTGAAGTTGAAGATGAGCTTGCATCCGGTGACAGCGAAAAACTTGGCGAGGAGCTCGGTGACCTGCTATTTTCCGTCGTTAACCTTGCCCGCCGCCATAAACTCGACCCTGAAATCCTCCTCGAGTCCACAAATCTTAAATTCGAAGACCGCTTCGCCGCGATGGATGCCGCCTTGCAAGCGGCAGGCAAAGACCTCGACTCAGCTACACTTGATGAGATGGAGGCAAAATGGCAGCAATCGAAGTAGCTGATTCTCTTTCTTCCAGAAGGAAGGAAGCTTTTATTTTGCATAGAGAAGATAATTCCGACTTGCGGTGTTAAAACCGTATATTATGATGCATGTGTGCTCACATTGAGAGAACATAGGAAACGGAGGGGTTTGACCCAAGTTGAGTTGGCAGCACGCGCAGGTATTCGGCAAGCTACTCTGAGTTCCTTGGAAAACGGGAGGAGTCATCCACACGAAGGCACGATAGTTGCCTTGGCTACGGTGCTGGGCTTGTCGATGGATGAACTTAAGGCCTCGCTGTTGAGGTCACAGTGTGTGATGCCTGATGAGACAGAATCGTCGGGTGTGATTATACCCAGTGAACGGGACTGGGCATTTTTGCGAGGCCTGGATGTGGACCTTCGTGAAGGGCTTGCGAAATCTCTAGTCGCAGAGTGGACGCATACATCCACGGCCCTGGAG